>JAFYAH010000001.1 GCA_017540825.1 Candidatus Methanomethylophilaceae archaeon
AAGAGGTGCAGGACGATCTGCGAGGCCCTGAAGGTCCCCGTCCCCGTAGAGGTCAGGGAGAACATGGGGATCTGCAGTCCGGAGGACCTCGAGTCGATGCTGCAGCCCGAGTGAATTTACCTACCACACCAGACTTTAGGTGTTAATTGAATATTTTGTCCAAAACTCATATAGGTCCAACGCAACGGATTCTTCTTAAGATTCGACTATACAGAATGCAGGCGGGCGTGTATAGCAGCAAGATCGCCAAGTGCTGTCCTGCTCGCCTCGCAAGATAGTCCTTTTATTGATAGCCAGCGATAGCGCAGTCGATGACAGTAATAGAGATAAGGATCGAACTCAAGAAAGGCGTGGCCGATCCCGAAGGGAAGAACACCAGGAAGACCCTGGAGTCCCTGGGATTCGAAGGAATCGCCGATGTAAGATCGGTGAAGCTCTTCGAGGTCGAGCTCGACATGCCTGCCGACGACGCCCTCAAAGCGGGCGAGGAGATGTGCAGGAAGCTTCTGGCCAACCCTGTGATACAGAACTACAGGGTAACTGTGAGATGATCAGATGTCCGGCCTAATGGTGAAGCGCGACGTCCCGTTCCCGCTGTACGACGTGGGCATCCTTTCCGCCACCGACGAGCAGCTGGAGCAGGTCTCTGCGGACATGTCCCTCGCCCTCTCGCTGGAGGAGATGAAGACGGTTCGCGACTATTTCAGGAAGGAGGGCAGGAACCCCACCGACGTGGAGCTCCAGTCCTTGGGGCAGGCATGGAGCGAGCACTGCTGCTACAAGAGCTCCAAGCCTATACTCAAGGAGTTCGTCTTCGGCATAGACCGCGACGATGTGCTCTCCAGGGGCGACGCCGGCGTCATGGTCTTCGACGACGACTACGGGTATGCGCTACGCATAGAGAGCCACAACCATCCGTCCGCCATCGAGCCCTACGGAGGGGCGGCGACCGGGATCGGAGGGATCCTGAGGGACGTGGTGTGCATGGGGGCGCAGCCGATCGGCCTGGCCGACCCCCTATGCTTCGGCCCGATAGACCATAAAGGGGAGCTTCCGCCCGGGACGAAGCATCCCAGATACCTGGTCAGCGGCGTGGTCTCAGGGATCAGGGACTACGGCAACCGCGTCGGTATACCCACGATCACCGGCGGCTTCTTCTTCGACGAGAAGTACACCGGCAACTGCCTCGTGAACGTGGCATGCCTGGGGATCGTCAAGCGCGCTGATCTCGCCAAGAACTATGCGGGCGGGCCCGGGGAGGTCATGATCCTCATCGGAGGCCGCACCGGGCGCGACGGGATACACGGGGTGAACTTCGCCTCCGCGGATCTTACTGCGACCTCCGACGAGGACTCCAGGGGCGCGGTGCAGCTCGGGGACCCCATAACAAAAGAGCCCGTGATGCACGCATGCTTCGAGGTGAACGCCAAGCATCTCATCACAGGCATGAAGGACCTCGGAGGGGGCGGGCTGAGCTGCGTCGTCGGCGAGATGGCGCTGGACGCAGGATGCGGCGCGGACGTGGACCTGGAGAAGGTCCCCCTGAAGGAGTCCGGGCTGGCCCCGTGGGAGATATGGGTGTCAGAGTCGCAGGAGCGCATGATGTGCACCTGCAAGCCGGAGAACGTCCAGGCCGTCCTGGAGATATTCGAGATGTGGGACGTTCTTGCCACGCCCATCGCCAAGACCACCGACCTCAAGCGCACCCGCCTGTTCTGGGACGGGGCGCCCATATTCGACATGGACCTGGAGTTCCTGACCGGAGGGCCGGTCTACAACAGGCCCTACGTCCTTCCCGAGGTCTCCACTAGAGAGAAGGAGAGGTTCCCGGAGCTGCCGTCCGACGACAAGGTCATCCTGTCGCTGCTCTCCGACTTCAACGTGGCGTCCAAGGAGTGGGCCATACGCCAGTACGACCACGAGGTCCGCGCCGGGACCGCCATCCACCCGATGGTGGGCGAGATGAACAGGACCGGGCCGGGCGACGCCTCCGTGCTGCTTCCGGTCCCCGGGAGGCTCAAAGGGCTCGCCGCCGCCATCGGCTGCAACCCATGGTTCACCGAGGCCGACCCGTACAACGGCGGAATGTCGTGCATAGACGAGACCTGCAGGAACCTGGTGGCCGTCGGCGCAAGGCCAAACGCGTTCACCGACTGCCTGAACTTCGGCAACCCGGAGAAGCCGGAGAGGCTGGGGGAGTTCAGAGAGGCCGTCAGGGGAATAGGGGAGGCCGCCCGCGAGCTGGGGATACCCATACCGTCCGGGAACGTCAGCCTCTACAACGAGGCTCCCGGAGGGAAGCACATACTGCCTACCCCCATGATCCTCGGATGCGGCCTGGTCGACGACGTGAGGAAGGCCGTGACCGCCGACTTCAAGAAGGCCGGCAGCGTGCTGCTCCTCGTAGGGTCCACCAAGGACGAGATGGGCGCTTCCCTGCTGTTCCGCAGGTTCGGAGGCGAGCAGGGAGCCGTCCCCGCGGTGGACATCCCGTCTTTGAAGAGGAAGATGGACGGGCTCCTCAAGGCCATGGACGAGCGCCTGGTCCTGAGCTGCCATGACTGCTCGGACGGAGGGCTCGCCATAGCAGTGGCCGAGATGTGCGTCTCCGGCGGGGTCGGCGCGGAGCTGGACCTGTCCGGGATAGACCTTCCCTGCCTGCAGAAGAAGCTGTACTCCGAGAGCAACGGCCGCTGGGTCGTGGAGGTCGACGGCAAGGACGTGACCAGGTTCTCGGAGATCATGGGCGGCGACGCGGTCCCGATAGGTATAACGAAAGGCGACAGCCTGAGGATAAAGGACAACGGTACGGCAGTCCAGGTCGAGGACATGAGGAAGGCCTGGAGCTCGCCCATATGGGACGTCATGGGAGGTGCTGCGGAATGAAGCCGGAAGACGTGAAGGTCTGCGTGATAAGGATCGAGGGGACGAACTGCGAGGACGAGATGGCCGGAGCCTTCGAGGCGGTCGGCGCCCAGGCGGAGAAGGTCCACCTCAAGCAGCTGATAAAGCAGGCTCCCGCTGGCCTCCGGCGCGACCTGGAGGACTACGACGTCCTGGCGTTCCCGGGAGGGTTCTCCGCAGGCGACTACGTCCGCGCAGGGGCCATATTCGCCGCCAGGATAAAGGCGGGGATGGGCTCCGAGGTCAGGAGGTTCGTCGAGGACGGGAAGCCCGTGCTCGGGGTCTGCAACGGGTTCCAGATACTGGTCGAGCTCGGGCTCCTCCCCGCGTTCGAAGGGACGATGTCCGACGTGCCTGCGGCAGCCCTCTACACCAACGACTCCGGGAGGTTCGAGTGCAGGCCTACGGTACTAAGGAACGACAGCCGCGGGAAGTGCATCTTCGCTTCGTCCATACCCGAGAAGAAGCTGCTCACGATCCCTTCCGCACATGCCGAGGGGAAGCTCCTGAGCATGGACCCTGACTTCGTGCAGAAGCTGGAGGACAACGATCAGATAGTGTTCAGGTACGTCTGCCCCGACGGGTCTCCCGCAAGATATCCGTGGAACCCCAACGGCTCCCAGTCGGACATAGCGGGGATATGCAACCCTGCAGGGAACGTCATGGGCATGATGCCCCATCCCGAGAGGGTCATGACGCGCTTCACCCATCCGGACTGGACCAGGGGGTACATTTCGGAGGAGGGCGACGGCAGGGTCGTGTTCGAGTCCGTCATGAGGCATCTCGAGAAGAGATGAGAAACGAGGGGGGGGGGGCGCGTCCCTCCTCTATTTTGCCGTCGGAACGATATCCTCACGTCTACGCGGTCGCCGTCCTCGAGGCTGAGGGTGCGGCGGAGATGGAACTGGCAGATTATCTCTATGGTGTCGACGTAGTGGGACCTCTCCGGCACCACTATCGCGCAGTCGATGTTGCTTATCTTGGCCTTGTAGGCTATCACGTTGCCGAAGCTCCTGCCGTCTTGGACGAAGCCCTCCACCAGGATCCCGGAGGTTCCTCTTACGACGTCCAGCTTGCTGACGTCCTCCGGGTCCAGGGCGATGTTCAGCGTCCCTTCGAACGGAGCGAAGCCGAGGAGGGATTCGAACTGCTTCATGTAGCCGCTCTGGCAGATGTAGTAGCTCCCCTCGCCCATCCCGGAGGTGACGCACCCGTGGACGGTGACGTGGTCGGACAGCTCGAATATGCGGCGGTACTCGTTATACTCCTTCTTGAGCTCCTCTACCCCTTTGGGGGTGATCTTTATGCGCTGCCTCCTCGCCCCCAGGTCCCTCACGATGTACTTCTCATCCAGAAGCTCCAGAATTCTTTTCGAGGCAGACTGCTGGCTCATCTCCAGGATGCTTCCAAGCTCGCGGGACGAGACTGCTACGTAATCGTCTACAGCTCCTAGGAGAGCTAGTTTTCTGAGCGCAAACGAGTACTTGTTGCCCATGATGGTGAATGGAAGCGTCCTTAATATGAACTTGTCGATGTATTACACATTGGTTTTGTAATCGTGATTTTATACAGGATTATTGCCGAAAAAGGATACTTAACTCATCCAATGAACGTTCCGGACAGGCGTCCGGATAACAAAAAAGAAAAAAAAGGTCCCGGAGGACCGATTGTTTCAGACAGCCTTCCTGCTGTCGCCGTACCTCACGACGGTGGGGCACGCGGCGAGGGCGACGTTGACGACGCCTATCGCCAGGAGGAAGATCTGCACCCACAGGAAGGTGGAACCATAGAACATCGACACGAGAGTGACTGCGACGCATACTCCGGCGATGACGGCGATGGACTTCCCTGCAATGGGGGCGGTCTTGGCGAACGCGCCTGCGGTAGCGAAGAACATCGTCGCCACGAGCAGGTTGAAAGCTACGTTGTTGATGGCGTCGAGGCTGCCGTCCCAGGAGTACGCAAGCGCCGCCATGGCGACTATTCCTCCGAGCAGCCCGAGCCCCATGCCAACGGACATCTTTTTGGGGATTGCACTCATATCTTACACCTTTGGATTTATCTCGATTCGGATATTAAACACATCAGTCCAGGATCAGCTTGAGGCTGTCGGCCGCGACCCATGCAATGGTGCCTGCGATCATGACCGCTTCTCCCATCTCGGGCGAGATTCCCAGGAAGGCGATCGCGGCGGCCGCGAGAACGCATGAGCAAACGGCTGCGTTGAGCATCCTGCCCTCTTTTCCGTCCGCGGAACCAGCCGCGATGATCGCGAACGCCAGGCACACCATCAGGAGGACCGAGAAAAGGAAGTGGTAGTTCTCGCCCGAGTGGACTATGCCTATTGCGAACAAGAGCGCTCCGGCGATCATCATGAGCATGCCGGAAGCGCATTCCGCGCCGCGGTAGGCGTAGGCCTTGCCGATGCCGTACACGAACATGAGGATTCCGACAAGGATGCATCCGTAGTTGAACATGTCCGCGGCAATGCTCACGCTGGAGATCCCGAGCTTGGACACGTAGTCGTTCCCAAAAGTCCAGGAAGGATCCGCGCAAGCGGCCACCACCCAGACGACGGAGAAGATGAAAGCTGCGACAAGCCCTATGGCGCCGAAGCCTGCCGCGCTGCGATTTTCCTCTTTCATGCGTACCGAACTTATCTTAATTATTATATTGGTTTTGTTTTACCGTTCTCATCCATCCATGCCAAAGGAGGCAATATCGTCATGAAGAATGTGTTTTTCGTCGGCACCGCCGGGAGCGGCAAGAGCACCCTCGTCGGAGCGTACAAGCAGTGGCTGGACAGCAACGGCGTCGATTCGATAGCCGTCAATATGGATCCCGGCGCGGAGTCCCTTCCGTACGACCCGGACATCGACATTAGGGAATGGATAAGCCTGGACGAGGTCATGAGCGAGTACCAGCTCGGCCCCAACGGCGCGCAGATCGTCGCGGCGGACCTGATGGCGGTCAACATCGAGAAGATGACCAGCGTGTTCGCCGAGTACGACACGGACTACGTCCTCGTGGACACCCCCGGCCAGCTCGAGCTCTTCGCGTTCAGGGAGTCCTCCAACCTCACCGTCAGCGCGTTCGGAAAGGAGGACTCCATGCTGGTGTACCTGTCCGATCCGTCTCTGTGCAGGACCCCCAACGGCTTCATATCGGCGATGACCCTCGGGGCGCTGGTGCAGTTCAGGCTGCAGCTCCCGATGCTGAACCTTCTGTCGAAGAGCGACACCCTGTCCGACGACGACGAGCAGAGGATGCTGGACTGGTACTCCCTGCCGGACGTCCTCTACGGGGATCTCCTGGACGCGGATTCCATGCCCCAGACTGTCGTCGGCATGGAGCTGTTCAAGGCTATGGAGAATACGGGGGTGTTCGGAGAGATCCGCTCCGTCTCCGCACAGGACGAGATAGGCTTGGAGGAGATATACGCAGCGTCGCAGCTCGTGTTCTTCGGCGGCGAGGACACCGCGAGGGAGTGAGTAGGAAGGGGAGGGCCTCCCCCTCCTTCGAGCCTGAGCGGCTCAGACGAACATGTTAGCGGGAAGGTCGGGCATCTTCCCTTTCTTCGCGTCGAGGACCTTCTTCCTGGCGTTGTCGAAGTCCTCCTGGGTCACCGTGTCGCGGTCGTTCCTGATCGCGAGCATGCCCGCCTCGGTGCACATGTTCTTGATCTCGGCGCCCGAGAGGCCGTCGGTGGTCTCGGCCAAGGCCCTGGGGGATATGCCGTCCTCCACGTTCATGCGGGCGGTGTGGATCTTGAAGATCTGCTCCCTTCCGTCGACGTCCGGCAGGCCGACCTCGATTATGCGGTCGAACCTCCCGGGCCTGAGGAGGGCGTCGTCGAGGATGTCGGGCCTGTTCGTGGCCCCGATGATCTTTATGTTGCTCATAGGAGTGAACCCGTCCAGCTCTGACAGCAGCTGCATGAGGGTCCTCTGGACCTCCCTGTCGCCGGAGGTGGTGACGTCCAGCCTCTTCGCGCCCACCGAGTCGAGCTCGTCGATGAATATGATGCTAGGGGCCTTCTCCTTGGCGAGCTCGAACAGCTCGCGGACCAGCCTGGCGCCTTCGCCTATGTACTTCTGCACCAGCTCTGAGCCCACCAGCCTGATGAACGTCGCCTGGGTGGCGTTGGCCACGGCCTTGGCCATGAGGGTCTTCCCGGTCCCGGGAGGCCCCACCAGGAGGACGCCTTTAGGAGGCTCTATCCCCACTTTCGCATACAGCTCGGGCCTGAGCAGAGGGTCTTCCACGGCCTCGCGGAGCTCCATCATCTGGGTCTTGAGCCCGCCTATGTCGTCGTAGGAGATGTTGGGCTTATCGACTATCTCCGCTCCGGAGACGACGGGATCGACCGATGACGGGAGGACGTCCATGATGGACAGGGTCTGCTTGTTCAGAGAGACCCTGGACCCGACGATCAGGTCCTTGTCCGAGACGTAGGAGGACACCGAAACGACGAAGTCCGGGCCCGTAGTGCTCTTCACCACTGCGCGGTGGTTGGGAAGCACGTCCCTGAGGGAGCCGATTATGAGCGGCGGGCTCTTCAGCCTCTCCAGCTCGTTCCTGAGCCTGGTTATATCCTTCTGAAGCCTGAACAGCTCGCTCTCCGAGTAACGCTTCTCAGTCTCCGCGTTCTGGAGATCCTCCATGAGCTTGACGTTCTTCTCCTCGAGGGACGCGATCCTCTCTCTAAGTTCGGAAACGTCCTCGGTGACTCCCTCGTTAGTCATGTTTCCTCGGTCTCTGAAAAAGTGTACTGTTATATAAGCAGTACATAGAATGGTCCGATACGCTAATTAATGTGCTATTCTGTTAGAGAGGGTATGATTTGCGAGATGTGCGGAAGAGACGTCCCCCAGACGAGGACGGTCATCGTGGAGGGCTCCAGGCTCAACGTGTGCCCCGCCTGCGCCAGGTTCGGGGAGGACTTCAAGACATCCTCCGCGGGAGGCGCGCCGGTGACTCAGTCCGTCATCGAAGAGAGGCTGGAGAAGCGCGAGAGGAGGATGAAGTCCAAGGACATATACGCCGGATCCACCAGCGTGGAGCTCGTCGACGACTACGGCGGAGTTATCAGGGCCGCTCGCGAGGCCAAAGGCATGGACCTGGAGAAGTTCGCGTCATCCATTCTGGAGAAGAAGGGGACGATCGCCAAGATCGAGTCCAACAGCCTCATTCCCGACGACAAGATCATCAAGAAGATCGAGAAGGCCCTGGGCATAAAGCTGACCGAGACGGTCCAGTCCGGAGCAGCTGTCGGGCCTGGAGGGTCCGGAGACAGGATGACCCTCGCCAATTTCATCAAGAAGGCCTGAGGTCAGGCTTCTTTGATGCCTTTGTACACCGCATCGACGTACGGCGCGATGTCGACCCCGCTGTCCTTCAGGACGATCAGGGCCGCCGCGCCGATGTCGATGTCCAGGCTCTTCTGGATCTTGTTGCTGCTCTGGATGAAGTCCTTGCGCGGAATGCCGGCTCCGGTGGCGACGTCCATGAGCGCATGGAACGCGTCCTTCGGCCCCGAGGCCTTCTGCTCCGTCTTGGCCTCCGGAGCGCTCGTCGGCGCCGACTTGGGCTCCAGCGGCTTGTCCAGCAGGGACAGGAGATCGGCGGAGGGCTTGTAAGCCAAGGGCAGGTCGATGCCCTGGAGGTCGGGAGACAGGCGCACGTATCCGTTCTTGCACTGCACCGCGCCTTCGCTCTCCAGAAGGGCAAGAAGCTTCTTCGCCTTGGAGGGCGCCATCCACTTGAGCTCCAGGGACGCGCTCATGACGAACTCGTCCGCGGTGGCGACGTCCTTTCCGCTAGCCCTGAAGAAAGCCGCGGCGCATGTCCGGATCTCGTTCTCCATGCGCCCTCATCCTACACGTTCTAAAAATAACTTGTCCGGATAAATTGCATGGATTATTTTGTTCATTAATGTATTTAATCAGACAAAATCTCTCGCGCGCGTGCGTTGTTTGATATGTATACTAACAATAATAATAAGGGGTCACAAAGCATTAAATAAAAGGTCTTTCGTCACGCAGGAACATACAGCGGACTACCGGACGCTTCTGCTGACGGGTCCGCGCACAGATCAAGAGGTTACACACATGGCAGACGAAGACATCAGCATGCCCGTCAACACGGACCTCCTCGTTGCAGAGGACATCTATCTCACCTCCGGCGTCCACATCGGAACCCAGCAGAAGTCCGCCGACATGAAGGAGTTCATCTACAAGGTCAGGCAGGACGGCCTTTACGTCCTCGACGTCAAGAAGACCGACGAGAGGATCAGGGCGGCCGCCTCTTTCCTCTCCCGCTACGACCCCAGGCGCATACTCGTGGTCTCCGCCAGGCAGTACGGGCAGAAGCCCGCCAGGGAGTTCTCCAAGGCCATCGGAGCGCCCGCGTTCGCCGGACGTTTCGTTCCCGGGACCCTGACCAACCCCGCCAACCCCGGCTTCATCGAGCCCGAGATCCTGGTCGTCACAGACCCTTCCGCGGACAAGCAGGCCCTCAACGAGGCTCTGAACCTCGGGATCCCCATAGTCGCGCTCTGCGACGCCAACAACGAGACCCGCAACGTCGACCTCGTCATCCCCACCAACAACAAGGGAAGGCGCGCCCTGGCCTGCGTCTACTGGCTCCTGGCAAGGGAGGTCCTCGTCGCTCGCGGAAACCTCAAGGACCCCGCCGACTTCAGCATGGGCATCGACGACTTCGAGGCCAAGCTCGTCTGATCGATCAGCAGTCGCTCGCAAACATCTTACGCTCAAACCTTTTACCCCCACTCATGAGGCAACCGGCGGTCGCAGGCCGTTTCTATCCTTCGGATCCTGATTCTCTTAGAGCGTGCATCGAGTCCTGCTTCAGGAGCCGCCTGGGGCCAGGCATGCCGGCCGATGCGGGGGATTCGCGGCGTATACGCGGGATCATGGCGCCTCACGCAGGCTACATGGCCTCCGGGATGAACGCCGCCCATGCGTACCGCGCGCTGAAGGAGGACGGGCTCCCGGAGGCCTACGTGGTCATCGGCCCGGACCATTACGGGACGGCGTCCGGCACCGTGATATGCTCCGAGCCCTACCTGACGCCGTTCGGGCCCTGCAAGACTGACGAGGAGATCTGCGGAGCCTTGGCGGAGGAGTTCGAGGACAGCGCATCGGCCCATCGCTTCGAGCACTCCGTCGAGGTCCAGCTGCCCTTCATCCAGTACATCGACAGGGACCCGCGCGTGGTTCCGGTGGTCATGGGCCGCCAGACTCCCGGCGAGGCCCGCAGGCTGGCGGATTCCATCGCCGCCGCATGCAGGGGGCGCGACGTCGTCGTGGTGGCGTCCACGGACCTGTCCCATTACATACCGAAGGACGAGGCCGCGAGGCTGGACGCCCTGGCTCTGGGACGGGTGGAGGCCATGGACCCGGAGGGCCTATACAGCACGGTCAGGTCCAACAGGATAACCATGTGCGGGTACGGCCCCGTGATGTCCGCCATGATGCTCTGCGAGGGATGCTCCGCAAGGGTGCTGAAGCATTCCGACTCCTACGACTCTCTGGGATCGGACCCCGGCTCCGTCGTCGGATACGGGTCGGCTGCGTTCGAGAAGAAAGGCGTTTGACGGGGGAGGCCCCCCGCTCATATGATTTTGAGGAACTTTAGGCTGGGCTCGTAGATCAGGCCCTTCTCCATGAGGGAGTTGGACACCTCCTCGAGCTCGATGCTGCTTATCCCCATGCTCTCGGCGCGCCTCTCGAGCTCGTCCCTGGGGGCCCCTCTGCCGTCGACGTCCAGCTCCTCCAGGAGGCGCATGATGGCGTCCTCAGTCGAGGCGTTCCCCGCCACAGGCTCGCTTCTCCTCGGCGCCGAGAAGCCTCCGCCGGGCACGTAGACCTCGTCGGGGGCGTCTCCCGGTATGCCCAGGTCAATCTCCTCGTCGGGCAGGAGCTTCCTGATGGCGTTCTGTATCGACCTGAGGTAGACTTCGGAGGACGGGGGCTCGGCGTTGTCGAGGGCGTATATGATGCCTTCCGCCTCCGCCGGGCAGACGCCCATGGAGATCAGGGTGTCGACGGTGGCGTCCGGCATCCCGCACGCCCTCCTCATGTTCTTCAGCCTGGCCCATGTCGTCTTCGCGGTCTCCAGGATCCATTCCGAGTAGGCCTTCTCGTCTATCTGGACGACGCGCTCCGGCCTTACGCTCATCGAGATGTTGCCGTCCTCCCTGCGGAAGAGCCTCACCTTTCCTACAGCGGCGACCAGGCACGGCGCGACCAGGGAGGCCATCGCGGCGGACGCCTCGGGCTGGAACCTCCCGGCGTTGACGTAGAAGTTCCCCGACGGGTCCTGGACGCGGCACACCCACATGTGCTCGTCCTCGCTCCCGCGGTCCTCTATCTCGGTCAGCACGCCGGCCACCAGCACCCTGTTGACCTTGGCCCCCAGCGGGGTGACCACGTAAGACGGCATCTTCTCCTCGGTCGGCTTGATCTCCAGGCTGGTGCCGTTGAACTCGGTAGAGAACAGCCTCCAGGCGGTCTCCCTCGCCCCGGGGCGGGACTTGACGGCCTGCTGTGGCTGCGGGCCGGGGGCCTCGCGCATGTATTCGTTCCCGCTGGAGAACGGGCTGTCTTCGAAATCTCCGTTCATGAAAGGTTCGCCTCCACGTCTTCGAGAAGGGCTCTGGCCTCGGACTCCACGTCCACCTCGACCGGTTTGAGCCCTCTGACAGTTATGCTCGGCCCGAAGTCGTCTATCGTGACGTTACCGGACACGCGCACCCTACGCATGAGGACCTTCGAGGCGAGGTCTCCTGTGACCGCCCCCTCGCCGAGCCTGGCGGCCATGGCCTCCGCCTCCTCGAGGGTGACCCCGGTGATCCTCTCGGTGTCGGAGCGGCCTATGACCGCCCCTATCGCGCCGGTCCCGTCGTCTATGACGGCCTTCAGCCTGATGTCGCTGGTCCCCTCCACCTGCCCGTGCATGGTGCAGACGCCGCTAAGTATGGACCTCTTGCACAGAGGGCATCTCTTGATGAGCCCGCTCCCGGCCCTGATGTCGACCACCATCCCCTCTATGTCGATGTCGATGCCGCCTCCGTTCTTCATTATCTCGGCGACGGTCCTGAGGTTGGATCCGGTGTCGACCGTCTGGAAGTCCGAGTCTATGCGGCTCACCTCTGTGGCCTCGCCCAGGTTCAGCTGGGGTATGCCCTTCCACGAGCGCACGCTGGCGTTCTCGATGCAGACGCTCTCGTTCTCCTAGAGGCCGAAGTCCTTCCACGCGGAGTACTGGATCTTCCCCGTGTCGTCCGCGAGTATCCCGGACCAGACCGTGCGGTTCTCCCCTCTGACGACGACCTCCCTCATCTCCACTGAGGCGATGAGCCCTCTGACCTTGACGATCCCGGCGCCGTCGTGTATGTCCTTTATCTTGTATTCGGACGTGCTCATGTTGTATACCCGGTCGGGCACGTCTATGTCCGCGTCGATGGGCTCCACCTTGCCGCGGCTTCCGATGGTCAGCTGCACCGCCCCGTTCCTGGCGCGGGCGTAGGCGCTCCTGAACGCGTAGGTCCTGCCCTTCTCCATCGTCAGGTCGCCAGGCTCCCAGATGGTGAACTGGATGGATCCGGTCTCGTCCCCGACGATCCCCGATATTATGTCCCTCGGCACCCCTTTGACGGGGACGTTCCTCCTCTCCGCGGACAGGGCCTTGACGTCCAGGTCGACGTTCTGCTCGGTGCCGTCCAGCTCTCCGATCTTCTTCTTCTCGCCAGGGCCCATGCTGACGGCGGCGGGAGACGCGCTGGGCGTGAACTCCACGGCGTCGATCTTCGCAGGCGAGGCTTCTATCGTGCTGCTGTTCCCGGTGTTCACCTGGACTGCGCCCATGTAGGTCTTGCAGTAGCATCCCTTGAACTCGTACACCGAGCCCGTCTCCAGAATCTCCGCGGAATCGTTCCATACGGTGAACGGGACGAATCCGGTCTCGTCCGCGATGGTCCCTGTGACGACCTCCTTCGCCTCCCCCTTGACCGTGACCGTCTTCTTTCCGGCCTCCATGACCTTGGCGACTATGTTGATGTTCTGCTCGCTGCCGGTCAGCTCCCCTATCTTCTTCGTCTCCGCAGGGGTGCCTACGACCGCTCCCGACGCCTGCACGTCCGTGTCCGCGGTCTCGATCCTCCCGCGGTTGCCTATGTTCAGCTGGACCATGCCTTTGTAGGTCTTGCAGTAGCAGTTCCTGAAGACGTACGTCGAGCCGGCAGCGAGCTCGGCGATGCTGGGGTCCCAGAGCGTGAACGTCACGCTGCCGGTTTCGTCTCCCACGACTCCCGATACGATCTCCTTCTCGACGCCCCTGCTTCTTATAGGGCGGCGCTCTGTGGAGACGATCTTGCCGACTATGTCCACGTTCTGCTCGTTCCCGGTCAGCATGCCGACCTTCTTCGTTATGGTGCCGCCGATCGACGCGGCGCTGTCCAGGGCCCCGTACTTGCGCAGGATGCCCCTCTTGGCAGCTTCCACGTCCACGTGGTACTCGTTAAGGTACTTGTCCAGCTCCGCTTTCAGAGTTTCATCGTCGATCTTGTCGTTGAGCACCCTTTTCATCTCTTCCATCAGGGGTGTTAGTTCAGCTTCGTTCATCGTATCGACTCCGGCATGCCTGACCTCGGCACACCTTGGCGACCTAGTTTCTGTCAGTATTTAATTAGTGGCAACAGGTGGCCGAAAGACCTCCCGAATCCGAAAGGCGCGAGTCAGACGCCTGTTTGCTTCAGACGTCAGGGCTTAAGGCGACGGGCGCCTGGTTTCCCGTGCCGGCGCAGGTTCCGAGAAACAGTCTTCTGGCAATATTTATTATAAAGAACGCAATACCCCGTCATGGTTCCCAAGAGCAAGATCGATGAGATTCTGGACGGATACGACGTTAACGATCTGACCATAGCGACCCTGTGCTCTCATTCGTCTCTGCAGATCTTCCACGGCGCCAGGAAGATGGGCTTCAAGACTCTGGGCCTTACCATTTCGCATGACACCAGGTACTACGACGCCTTCCCCCTCGCCAAGCCCGACGAGATAATAAGGTACGCCGACTTCGACGAGATGGAGGAGCGCATCGGCGAGCTGTACGACAAGAACGTCATACTCATCCCCCACGGCTCGTTCGTCGAGTACATGGGCCCCCGCCGCTTCTCCGACTACGCCGTCCCCTCGTACGGCAACCGCGCCGTTCTAGGGTGGGAGTCCGACAGGGACAAGCAGAGGCAGTGGATAACCTCGGCCGGGGTCCCCATGCCCAAGCTGATAACCGATGCAAGGGAGATCAGCGAGCCGGTGATGGTGAAGTACCACGGGGCGAAGGGAGGCAGCGGGTACTTCATAGCCAGGGACTATCTGGACTTCAAGATGGCCGTGGACAACACGCAGCCCTACACCATCCAGGAGTATTGCCTGGGAACAAGGTATTACATGCACTTCTTCTACGACCCTCTGAAGAAGGACGGCTACAGGTGCGAGCAGGGAGGGTCCCTGGAGCTTCTGTCGATAGACCGCAGGGACGAGAGCAACATCGACGAGATGTACAAGCTCGGGTCCATCGAGGAGTCCAGGAGGCACGGGATAAACCCGTCGTTCGTGGTCACCGGCAACACTCCTGTGGTCATCAGGGAGTCCCTCCTGCCGAAGGCCTTCGACATGGCGGAGAAGATCGTCAACAGGTCCTACGAGCTCTTCGGAGGGATGTGGGGCCCGTTCTGCCTGGAGACCGTGGTCAACGACAAGCTGCAGTTCAAAGTCTTCGAGATCTCCACCAGGATAGTGGCCGGGACCAATCCGTTCATCTCCGGCTCCCCCTACGCCGATCTGATATACCCAGGCTTCAGCACCGGAGCCAGGATGGCGATGGAGATCAAGGAGTCGGCGGCTGACGGCACCCTGAAGGAGCTAATGTCCTGACAGGATCCTCGGGGATTCGAATCTCAGCCGGTCGCCGGATGCAGCCGAGGGACCTTCTGACGTCCTCCATGAGGCTCGGCGGGATGGGCATGCCCTCCAGAGCCTCCTCTACGGACAGCCCGGACTCTCTCGAGCGGTTCCGCACCATGTCGGCGACTTCCTCGACCAGGTCCGCCTGGCGCTTTGCCAGGCCCTTCTCCATGCCCTCTTGCATGCCCTTCTCCATGCCCTCTTCGAGCCCCATCATGCGGCCCTCCTCTATGCATTGGTCCCTCTGATCGTCCGCCAAGCAGGTGTTCATTCCTTTCAGCGCCTCCATTATTTCATTGCTAAGCGTGATATTAAAGCGTTTTTTGTAGAATTCAGCGCGTTCATGCGGCGTCAAGTCCGGACACGCTATGGCGAACAGCGCCGCCATGGATTCAGAACGGCAGCTGTCGGGGTGCTCGACGTAGATGCATCTGTAAGAGGCGCACATTCCTCCCTTCGCAGCCGCGCCCTTGTCCTCCCTGCGGACCGTCCCGCTCTCGTCTACGAGCTCGAACAGGCGGCCTTCTTGGACGAACTCGGCGACCAGGCCAGCGAGCTTCGGACTGGAAAAGAGGGCCAGCCAGGTGGAGGTCACGCCCTTCACCTCCTTGTATGCCGGCCAGAGCCTGCGCCTCGCAGCTTCCTTCCATAGGCGCTCCAGATATCCCATGGACCTGCAGCCGAAATCCGTGGAATTCGACTGGAACTCCAAGTCCAGCAGCCATCTGCCCATGTTCGGCACTTCTATCGATAGCACCAGGTCCATATTGCGGGCCCCTTCGCCTGCGGAAGGGGACTCGTTAGGGACGAGGCAGATCCTGCCGTCGCCGATCATCTCCCGCACCTCCTCCCGGGGCACGTCTTCCATGCCGGGCATGAGGGCTCCGAGCGTGGCCGACAGGACGTCAGGGTCGCTGAAGCAGATCTTCATCGCCTGGTCGAGGTACCTCCTTTCCGCCATGCGGCTATCACGGCCCGGCGGCCTATACAAACGGCCGCTGTGCGTGTTCGCTACATCGGCGACGGCCGCAGACTGTTCAAGGCACCTTATCTTAAATAATGGAATCAGGATTCGACAGCACCTCAGAAGGCGCAGAGATGGTTTCGAAAAGGCTCCAGGAAATACCCGCATCCGGGACGATAGCGATATCCAACCTAGTAAGTCAGATGAAGTCCGAGGGTGTGGACGTGGTCTCGTTCTCGATGGGGGAGCCCGACTTCGACACCCCGGCGAACGTGGTGGAGGCCTGCTGCGACTCGCTGCGCTCCGGGTACACGCACTACACCCCTTCTCTGGGGATTCCCGAGCTTCGCAAGGCCGTCGCCGACGCCTCCCGCGCGGAGAGCGGCATACCCTGCGACCAGTCCAACGTCCTGATCACGCCGTGCAAGCAGGCCATTTTCATGGTCGCGCTCGCATACATCGACCCCGGCGACGAGGTCATCCTCTCCGACCCTTCCTGGGTGTCCTACGAGGCGTGCATTCGCCTGGCCGGAGGCGTTCCGGTATACGTGCCCACGAGCTTCGAGGACGGGTTCGTCCTGGACCCTGCGAAGGTCGAGGCGGCCATAACTCCCAGGACCCGGATGATCATCCTCAACACGCCTTCCAACCCGACCGGATGCGTCATGCCTCGCGGCGTCCTGAAGCAGATAGCCGACATAGCGAAGGCCCACGGGATCAAGGTCCTCGCGGACGAGATATACTCGGCGATAGTCTACGAGGGCGAGCACGTGTCGATCTCCTCCTTCCCGGGGATGTTCGAGAACACGATAACGGTCTCCGGGCTTTCCAAGTCCTATGCCATGACCGGCTGGAGGCTGGGATGGGCTATCGCGCCCGCCGAGGACATCAAGGCCATCAACAAGCTGCAGTCCCATTCGATATCCTGCGCCGTGTCGTTCGTCCAGAAGGCGGCCGTGGAGGCTCTGACGGGGCCGCAGGACTCGAGGGCGTCCATGGTGAAGGAGTTCAGGAGGCGCCGCGACCTGGTCATGGACCTGGTGGAGGAGATCCCGGGGTTCGAGTGCAACGTCCCGTCGGGGGCCTTCTACGTGTTCCCGAAGTACAACAGGGACGTCCCCTCAGCGAAGCTCGCCGAGGTCCTCCTCAAGGAAGGGCATGTCGCCGTAACACCCGGCACCGCGTTCGGGCCGAACGGGGAAGGGTTCTTCAGGATATCCTACGCGACGTCCGAGGACCAGATCCGCGAGGGGATGGCCAGGATAAGGAAGGTCGTCTCCGGGCTCTAATCGCGAGACGCAGGCTCCGCCCGGATGCGCGGGCGCAGTCGATCGCAAGGGCAAGAGATCAGGAAGACGCCCCTCGTTCCGTAACAGCCTGATTCTCGCTAGCGTATGCCAGAGCGATCATCCATGACTGCAATGACAGAGACTAGACATCCTTGCCCTGCTCCCAGCAGAAGGTCGGAGAGGTGAGACGATGAGGCATCCTTTTGTAGCGGCCTTCGTCGTTGTTTCAGCGATATTCGTGACGATCCTGGGAGTCGCCTCGTACGCTCAGTCCGAAAGGGACAGCACGGCGACCCTCATCGAATCGGTGCTTCTCTTCGTGCCTATCGCCGTCAGCCTCTTGCTGGCTTCGTACAGCCTCGCCCCCGCCGTGGTCCTCTGCATCATAGGCGTCCTTTTCTACGGAGGGGCATACATCATGTATGGCAGGCCTTTGGATTTGGGTGTCATCATGGTCCTGTGGCCTATAGCGACGCTGGTATCCGCCTATGCGATCGGCTCGGACTCAGGCTACAGAGGAGGCGGCTACAGCGGAGGATCAGGCAGCCGCAGCGGCGGCAGCGACTATTTAAAAGACTCCTTAGGGCCGATGACCTATGAAGAGCAGAGGATATGGGACGAGGCCACAGGCTATTCCGACGATCCAGATCTCAGCGGTTTCGGGTACAACGCCGTCAACAAGCATCGCAGAGAACGCTACCGACGCACGACGACCCTTCAGGAATCGAATCATGGCCGGCCTCAGCGTCCCATTGCCAAGGATGGTGTGGAAAAACTGACGCTTTCTGTTATCTCCACGGCATTTGCCCCCATCCTCTCCTTGATGCCATATGAATCCTAAGGTTTCAGGTTACTTCCTCATGGCGGCGGGCATCGTCTCCGCCATGATATCCGTCGGTCTCGCGAAGGCCGACTTCTTCGATTTGGAGGGCATACTGCTGTTCTTCTTCAAGTGCTTGACTGTAGGGACCCTCGTAGGGTCGTTCCTGCTGATACTGTGCGGCAGAAAGTTCGCCGCCATCGGACCGGACTACAGTCCTGAAGATGTCGCTTCCGGACAATATTTCGTCTCGTGTCTCCTCCTGTACGCTTCTTCGTGCATGCTGGGGACGTGCGGGGCCCTGTCCCTCGTATTTACGGCCGGTGTGTCCAGCGTGACGGGCGCAGCGGGCATTGCGGACGTGTTCGCCGCTGTTCCGGACTATATGCGCTACACGATGATCCTGGCCATAGCGGGGCTCCTCGGGACGATATTCATACGCTCGACCATGCGGAATCCCGACGTCATCGACGCGATGATGTGGGACGAGGAACAGGTGCACAAGGCTACGAGCATATGGAGGATCCTCATCGCTCTGTTCCTGCCGCTGATCATACTGCTGATAATTCTTCTGATAGTCGGATACATCGCCCTGACCGCCGCCGCGGACAGCATGGACACCTGGACGTGTCACCACTGCCAAGCCATAAACTCTGGCGGGAACAGATGCTACAACTGCAATAGAAGGAGAGGGTCGCTATGGTGAAGGTATCCGTTCCCAGCATAGTGGCGATCGTGGGCATCGTCATAGCGGTCCTGGCGGCCACCGTCGTGCTGAGCTCCGACAACGTCCCATGGTATCCCCAGGACGAATGGAAGGACTACGACGTGGACCATGTCAGCGATTCGCTGAAGGTCGGGGACAGCTATTCCTTCAGCATCGCGATGAGTGACATGGAGGATGCGACGAAGAACGGGTTCTTCGAGGACGTCTGGACCATAGAGAAGGTCGTCCCCGGAGGCTATGAGGTCTCCAGCTCCCTTTCCGGCTCCAGCTCGGTCATGACCGCAGATGAGTTCCTCCAATATCTTAGCGACTCTTCCTTGAAGTCGGTGGTCCATGTCGTCAAATGGTACAGCGACAAGGACACGACCAAGAGGACGCCGTTCGGCTACAGGAACATCAAGGTCGAATACAGCAGCGGCGATGACGACCATTACAAGGTCTGGTTCGGGGAGGACGGAGTCATATACAAGCTGGAGAAGAACCACAGGTATACGACGACGGACGAGGATGGAAGGGAGATCAGCAAGAGCGATCTCATGTCGGTCAAGCTGAAATCATGCAACTTCATCACCACGACCCATGCGGTTCCCGTCTCCTGACGGCTGTTAGGATGGGGCGATCCCCTCTGCCATGATGTGACAGCGGACGGCTTCCAAGGGGCATTAGCTCGGGCGCCTGAACCGTTTAGAAAGGCGTCCGACGGCCCCTATTTTGTCTGGCGGCTTCTCTGACATCCCGGCTTAGGCCTAAGCGCCAGGACAATCCGGACATGGCGCATCGGCATGGTTGAACAAGTAAACATTACATTAAAATAAGGAATTTAGTATGAACAATGATTAAAATGCTAGTATTTGCACTATAAAGTTAAAATAAAAAATAAGAAAACGGACTGCATTCCGAAACATCGTGGATGTATAATGCGAATGTGCCCTCGACTCGGCGGACTCTGGCTGTCTATTCCGCATCTGCGGACGACTGCGCAGCAAGGGTCTGTCCAAGTCGGAATGCGCAACGGTGCATGCATGGAGCAGGTGCGAGCACATCCTCTGCTAGACGAGCATGGACGGTCGCCGTTGGCTCGCATTCGATCTGGATATCGACCGAGCCCAGTGTCGGGCATCGGGTTCCGGAGGTTGATACGACGCAGGACAAGGGCGCTGGCAGGTACAAGATAGTTCACAAGACCGAAGCGAAGGACATGTGGTGCAGGCCTCCGAAGAGGGGTGGCGACGGCTCAATAATGAGCAGGACGGAGAAGGCGAAGATGCTGGTCTCCCTGTCGCTGACCGCTCATCACATCATATAGAACCGCAAGGATTGGAACGAGCCTTGCAAGAGCCTCAAGCCGTGCATAGACGCCCATGTGAAGCTCGCCATGGCCCTCACCAGCATGAGCCCCGGCAATTCCAGCATCCAGATCAAGAAGCAGGCGGAAGCGTGCCTCGAGCATCTGGAGTCTAACGGGAGCGTGCTGAAGGACAGCTATGCGAACATGGTCGACAATCTGCGCACCGGGAAGGAGGGCTTCCTCGCCCTTACGTTCGACGACGAGCTGAAGGACACGGGCGTATCCTCGGAAGGGATGCCGCTTCTTGAGTACATCACCTCCGAAGCAGGCAGGCGTCTTTTCGATGAAAGCATGGTCATGAATCTGATATCTAACCTGACGAACTCCTGCTTCGTGACGTCTCCGATCCTGCGCAAGTATCCCATCGTGTTCCGCAGGGTAGTCGGATGCGTCTGGCTCGTATCAGAGTTCAGCGACTTCGGACCGTTCTTCCTTGGCGGAAACCCCAGCTTCTACATCTATGTCAACCTGGATTTGCTTGCGAAATCCGTCGTCGGGGCGAATCCATCGGAGCATGTGGACACCGTGGTCTTCGTGCATGGGAACAGTTCCTGGCTAACCGGTTCGGATCGCAAGCGCGACGAGCCTATAGAGGAGTTCCAGTACGATGGCGACAGGAAGTACGTGACGATACACATCGACATGAGGAACATCCCCATGTGCGCCGAGCTGATCCGGTTCAAATACCCGAGGTCGACGATCATATTGGACGAGAGGGTGAACCCAGAGCCGTTCTTCGACATGAGCCCGATAGTGGATCCTCTCGGCGTGTGCCTGGAGGACATCTACGAATACGGGAACGCATGCAGGGAGGTGGTGGCGACGCTCGCCCTCATAGACCTGCACCGCATGATCGTCGACGATCCTCTCGATGCGAAGCTGCGCGAAAGGATAGTATCCTTGTACGGGAGGCGGCGAGCATGGAGGGGCTAAGGGTCGTGGCGGTCATGACGCAGGGCATCCTCTCCGGCATCTCGGACGATGCTGTGAAAGCCGTGACATGTTTCAGCAACGCGGAATGGAACAGCAAATCTAGGTGCGCTCTCGTCAGGGTCTTGGACAACACCGTGAACATCTATCCCAGCGGCAAGTTCGTGGTGATGGGCGCCAAAGACATGGAGGCCGCTGCAGATTCGGTGTCCGAGGTCGTGGGCATGTACGAGGCGGTGGGGATACCGGCGTCCGTGGAGTCTCACAGGATCATATGCACCAACATGATCTGGGACGGAGACATCACCATAAACCTCGAGCTGCTGTCGAGAGAGTTGGAGAACCTGGGGTCGTGGCGCAGCTTCTACGACCCGGAGCTCGGCCCCAAGAGCCTGTCCATCAGCGCGGAGGGCATTTCTGCCATCGTGAACCACTCCGGCTCTGTGCTGATCAACTCGGACGAGCCGGTCGACTGGGACGAGGTGTCGAACATCTGCGAGTTCATAGCGAGATTCGAGGTCGCATGAGGCGGCCGTCCACATGGCTGCGAAACGGGCTGCAGGTTCGATTACGATGTTGTGGAAATCTTCGTTATTTCTGATAGTTCGTAACGTCAGTATGCGTTATGGCATCGCATGGAAATCTTTACAGGACGCAACCTGGGCTTCTATCTGATAGGTCTGGGGATCTTGGACATCATAATGGCTGTGGTGGCGGTTCTGACGAATCCTGGAGGAACGGGCCATGACCTCGCCGCTATAGGCAGCATGGCAGTTTTCGCCGGGATATTTAGTCTGCCGCTTTTCATAAACGCTAGGAAATGGATCTCCGGCCCTAAATACAACGCCGAGGGCAAGGCCAAGTGGGGCAGGATGCACTTTTACTTCACCGTACTGCTCCTGTACTCCTCGGCATTCTTCTTCGGGATACCCTTGTCCCTGATGGTGCTGGGCGGGTTCGTAGGATTGACTTTCACTGACGATGCCGCTCCCTTCATCTACGCATTCATGGCCGTCGCCCTTGTCACGCTGGTTATGATCCGCCAGACCATGCTTAATCCGGACGTCGTCGAAGGGTTCGGCTGGAAGTGGGACAAGGTCGAGAAGCACACGGGAATCCTCAGGCTGGTGGTCTTGATAATAGCCCCCATCTTAATCGTGATATTGCTCATATTATTAGGGCTGGCTGTCTCGAACGACTCCAAGTATTCTTGTGGGCATTGCGGAGGCCCCATATCGTACAGCGGCGAGACCTGTCCGAGGTGCGGGTATAAAAATTACTGATCTAGCTTATAGAAGGATGACATCCCGGTCACGGAGCCGCCGGGTCAAAAACGGCTCCGAATAATCTTCTGCAGAGGGCGTCGTGCTGGAGCGGCTTCAGCCGATTCCCTGGTTTTATCGCACGTGATCTTGCACGCAGCGTGGTCGCAGCCAGGACGATTCGGACCTGGACGGAGCCGGCTTATGGCCAGAATGCTCCGAGGGCGCTAAGCTGCGGTCCCTCGAGAACCGTATCCGAACAGGCCCTGGGCTGCGGAGCGTTCATGCGAGAAGCAGCCCGGAAGCGGTTTAGGCTCAGGAATTGTTCCATCCGCCGTTGATCCATCCGTATCCGCCGTTGGACCATCCGCCGTCCACCCATGTGGAGAAGTTGCTCCAGCCTCCGTCGATCCAGGCGGTCGCTTCGTTCTCGAAAGACGTCGTCTCTTCGCATCCCTGGAGCTCAGCGAACATCTCTATGCTCTTCACTGTTGTCACCTCCTTCTCTTTTATTCGCCTTCAGGCGTCGTCGCTATCGCGGAACGGCCTCAGCAGAGACGGCCCTCCGATCTCGTATGCAGAAGGCCACACGCCCGCACAACGGGGTTTCGCCTTGCAGCCCTCGCACTCGGCATGATCTGTGCTGCAGCGGGGTATCGCAAGGTTCTCTCCCACATCATTGTTAGTGAACAGGTTCAGCCTCGAACTTTCAGAATCGGCGTGACGGCTCTGATACTTCCTGCCGGTGGCGCACAGGGGCATCTCGAAAAGGGAGAAGCGGCACCCTGCGCCGGCAAGATAGTCGCACGCCTCCTCCACGTGCGCCTGCGCCTCTTCGAAGGACACGAACAGCTCGTCCTCATGGGCCTTCGCATTGCCGCAATAGTCCATGCCGCAGATCAGTATCCCTGCCTTGCCGAGGTTCTCGTGAACCGTCCTGCAGATCTCCCTCAGCTCCTTGAAGTTCCTCTTTGTCACGAGGACCTTCACCTGGACGTCCACTCCTGCGTCCTCGAGGTTCGACAGCCCGCGCATCGTCTTGCCATGGCTTCCGCGAACCGTCGTCACTTCGTCATGGGACGCCGGGTCGGCGGAGTGTATAGCGGCGATCACGGATGCCGTGCTCCGGTCGACGGAACCCGCGAATCTTTCGGCGAACTCTTTGTCGGAGAACCTCAGAGAGTTGCTCAGGACGGTCACCGTGATCCCTTTCGATGTGAGGAGCCGCGCTATGTCCATGAAGTCCGGATTCCCTGTGGGCTCCCCGCCGGAAAGGACGACCCTGTCCCCTTGTCCGAGCCCGTTCCTTGACACATAGTCTGCGACATCGTCCAGACTTAGGTATGAGGGGGCGCCGGAGGACCCTTTGGGGGACGGGCAGGTGATGCAGCGGAGCTCGCAGGAGTCGCTTATGGCCAGATACGCCGATCTGCGATTCCTCATGTATTTGTACTTTAGGCAGGAGCTGTTCTGCGGGGACGTGACGAGATTCCTGTAGGCGTCTCCGCCTTCCACGATCAGCCTGACGTATTCGGGGTAGACCGCCTTGTTGATGGCGCATTCTACGGCGTCGTAGCCTTCGTAGCCGCAATGGAGCCGCCTGGAGCTGCATCCTCCTCTGCAGAACGGGCGCCAGGGGCATTCCTCGCATTCTTTGGTCTCCTTGTTTTCGAAATACCTGTTCCGCTTCGCGCTTCTGGCGATCTGCTCGTCCAGAGGGATTCCGTCGTATATCGACCCTATGCGCACCGATTCCACGTCGGTCATGTCGCACGGGTAGATGTCCCCCTTGCGGTCGAACCCGACGATCCTGTACCCTCCCTGGCATCCGCGCGACACGCAGCAGCTCTTCTGGCTGGCGGAGACCAGATTGCAGATCTTCGCGTCTATGTTGGGGTCCACGAACACTCTGCCTTCCTTGTTCATCCTGACCAGGGCGTGGAACAGGTCGATGTTGAACTTCGCCGACTGCTCAGGGGAAGGCGCGAGGCCACGCTCCCTCGCGAACGGGTTGTCGCGGACGATGTTGAACTTCAGGCTCTTCAGCCCCAGCACGTTGATGGCGTGGTCCAGCATCTCGTCCAGCTTCCCGATGCTGTGGCGAGTCACCACGCTTATGCCGGTGATTTCGTCGCCGTAGTACCTTTTCAGGTTGGATATCCCTTCTTTTATGGCGTCGTACGTCCCCCTGCCGTCGGCGAACGTCCTTTGGATGTCGTTTATCCCCTTCGGTCCGTCGACGCTCACGCCGACCCTTATCCCGTTCTCCCAGAGGGTTCTGGCGACCTCGTCCGTCACGAGGGTGGCGTTAGTCTCCACGGTGAACACGCACGAGACGGACGACTCGTCGAACATCTTTTTGGCCGCGAGGATCTTGTCCAGTTCCAGGAGCGGCTCACCTCCCCACGGCTGGACGCTTATGCCCCTGACGCCCTTGCGCTCGCAATAGTCTATTATGAACCTGCACACGTCAGAGAGGGTGCCGTCGTCTATAGACTCGTGGACGCTGGTGTTGCGAAGGCAGTAGCAGCAGTCCATGTTGCACCTCTGCGTCATGTCTATCAGGAAGAACGTGACGTTCGGCTCGAGCCCGAACACCGGGAAGGGCTTGCCCTTTGCCTTTGCGAAGTAGCGCTGCGCCAGCTTGAAGTCGAGCTCGGGGCTGGTCTCGCGCCTCCTGAGGCTGTCGAGAAGCTCGTCGTCCACCATCAGGCTGGTCCCGTTGGCGCTGAGCATGAAATTCGAGCCGCCGGCGCTGCAGCATACATACGCGCCCAAGAACTCGAACCCGTCCTTGGAGAAAGGGCCGATCCATTCGTAGCTCATTCTATCATGCTCTCCCTGAAGAGTATTTTGACGAACCTTTCGGCGGCGTCCCTGTCGGCATCCAACATGCCTTTGAAGTCTTCGGCGCTGAACCCTTTGCCTTCCAGGTATCCGTCCGCCAGCTTCTCCATGCAGCCAGGCCTAGTCCTGAATTCTAAGGAGCGGCCGGTGATGGAATTGGATAGGAATGCCGAACAGCCGTCCCTGACCGTCAGAACTGCGAACGGAGTGAAGTAGACGGTGTTCAAGGATTTGCGGTCGAAGGCGATCATCGTTCCGAGGCTCCCGCAGGCAACGAATCATTGGGATATACGTATTTAAATGGCCTGTGCTTGGTGCATCCAAATGGTTCGTGCTTCCGACTAGTATCTTCTAGGTCTCCGCACTTATGGAATCGCATACCTGTTTCCAAGTCCTCAAGAAAAATAATTAGGGGGGACGGCCGCGTCCGTCAAGGGCACAGCCGTCCTTTCAGCCTGTTCCAGGCTCGCTGCTGTGAGTTTGGAATAGCGTGACAGGAACTGAAACACGATGTGCGTTTCAGGCGCAAGATTCATCTCGTTCTTACCTGGAACGAATCTTCCTTCTTCTGGAGCAGAGGTTGCATATGTCCTTGGACAGGGCCTTTATCCTGTCCCCGTCGTCGTCCGAGGCGGCATCCACGAGGTCCATGGACTTCGCCAGGAGCTCTTCGTCTATCTCAGTGAACATCGGTCCGAATCCGGACAGGCTCCCGACGTCGTCCATGGCGCGCTCTATGGGAGGCTTGTTCTCTTTGCTGGCCTTGTTGTACGCGTCTCTGATCTCCCTCTTGACCGCCTGTATGTCGTCCTTGCTGGCGGTCTTCACGCTTATTTCCTTCTCCACTCTGCTGTTGGTAGACAGCATGATTGCGGTGAAGAGGATCATGAGCACCAGGAGGACCACTTGGATGACTATGGGCACAAGCCCTTCCCATCCGGTGACTATCACGGCGATTCCGATGATCAGCTCTAGTACGAGGTAGCCTATAGTCAGCAAGCCTGAGGTGGTGGAGTAGAGGTAGCTGTTCTCGTTCTTCGGGGACAGGTACGGGACGACTATCGACAGGATGAACGCCGCGTCTATGACAGCGAGCGATACTATCCTGGTCGTCGTCCACTCGTGTACGAAAAGAAGGAGGACGACGTCCACGATGGCCATTATAGTAAGGCTGGACACCAGCTGTATCTTGTTAATCATTTGAATTCCTCCGTTGGTATGCGGTCGGCGATCACGGAAGTCCTCCTCCGCAGTTGGAACAGAATTTCGACGTCGAGGGGTTAGGCGTTCCGCACTTGGGGCAGGGCACGGTCGCGGGCCCGGCAGACATGGGCGACCCGCATCCCGAGCAGAACTTGGCCCCGGACGGGTTGGCGGCCCCGCACTTGGGGCAGGGCACGGTCACTGGCCCGGCAGACATGGGCGACCCGCATCCCGAGCAGAACTTGGCCCCGGACGGGTTGGCGGCCCCGCACTTGGGGCAGACGGACGCGCTGGGGGCAGGAGGCATCATGGAGGCTCCGCAGCTCCCGCAGAACCTGGATGCGGCCGAGTTGGCGACTCCACAGCTGGGGCAGAGAACGGTGGCTCCTGTGACGCCTCCCATGGCCCCTGTCGTGATCCCCTGCATGGCGCCTCCCATGCCGAGCCCCACTCCCAGCCCTATGCCGGCTCCCATGAGGCCTCCCAGGCTGCCTTCGTTCGCAGACGCCGTGTTTATGGCGTCCAGGCTCCTCTCCTGCTTGTGCCGCTCCCAATTGACCTGGGAGAACTGGTTGAGGCCGGCGACCTCTCCACGGGCCTGCATCGCTTTCTTCCTTTCCGGAGTGTCCAGGATCTCCATGGGGTTGACGTTGAACCTGACAAGGCGGATCCCGTAGGAATCCAGCATGGGTTCGATGGTTTCCTGCACCTTCTGGGCGATGTCGGTGATCTTCGTGGAGACCAGCTCCAAGAGATCGAGCCCTGTGGCTATGGACTCGCTAGCGAGTATCGTCGACAGGTTCCTGGTGACCGCCTCGTTCACAGGGGAGCGGATCTTGGCGTTGACGTCCTTCGCTGTCAGGGAGCCTGCGTTCATGCCGACCATCTTGACGAAGAACTTCTTCGAGTCGACAATCTGGATGGTGTATGCCCCGTTGGCTGTTATCATCGTGGGGATGTTCTGGAAGTTCACGTCCTTGACGGATATCGGCGAGGGCGTCCCCCATTTGACCTCCATCTGATCCGCCTTGTTGACGTAGTATATCTGACAGTTGTAGATGCTGACGCCATCGGTCAAGGAGTTCCTTATCCTGCTCAGGAACGGGTAGTTCCCGGTGGACAGGTCGTAGGAGCCGGAGGAGAGCACTTCTTCGACCACTCCGTTCTTGTAGAACAGCGCATCCATGCTCTCCGCGACGATGACCTTCGAATGCGAGTTGAAGTCCTCGTAAGGGACCTTCCATATCACGAACTCGTTGCTGCCCTCGTATTTTATGACGCTCATGAACGGCTTCTTGCCGTTAGGGTAGTCCACTTCGTTCGGATTCTTCTTGAATATGGCCATTGTCCCGCCCCTCACAGATTCATGGATGGCACGAGGTCTGGGTTACCGAGCGAGCGCGGAGGGACGCCTCCCATGTCTATGGTTGGGACGAAATCGTATCCCTGCTTGTTGCAGGGTATGTATATGACTTCTCTGGCCTCGCATTTTGCCATGCGAAGCTTGTCGGCGTTGCTCTTGCATCCTTTAAGATACTCGTTGCAAAGCTCTTCGGCTACGTGTTTGGTGCAGAGGGGGACCACCAGTACGCCTGTCAGCCCTCCAGCGGTCGCGGAGCTGCATATTTCGCTGATCCTGCTTCCAGCAGAGAGGCTGTCCACTCCCTTGAACTTCGTGCTCAGGGTGGCCTTGGGGGCTGCACCGAAGATGTCGGTGACGAAAGACAGCGGGTACTCCATGCTGGAGGTCATGAAGCAGGCCGACACCAGGACGGTCTCCGTCACCTCCACGGCTTTTTTCTTGAACAGGGATCCCCCCTGGAAGGTGTATTTCACATCCACCGCCCACATCGGGACCATGTAATCCCCTTTCCCGGAAGCGACCTTCACCAGGCGTTCGCCGTTCAGGCGGGTTTTAACCAGCTTGCTGAATTCCTCTAGGATCTCCTTCCGGTCGGTGTTTGCGATGGATTCTCTGTCCAGCTCGCGCATAAGCTTCCCGAACAGCTGAAGGGCGAGAGCCTCCTCCTCGTCGTCGAGGCTGTCCCCCAGCGAGTCGCATACCGTTATGCAGGAGGAGCAGGTGCCGATCTCCTGGTTGATGGCGGTGACCATTGCCGACGAGTCTATGTCGTTCTTCGCCATCGCCCTCGCGTCTTCGAGCCTCTTGCTAGCGCTTTTGAGTTTTTCTGCTGCGGGTTTGAAGTTCCCGGATATCATGTCTTCCAATCCTATGGATGCTTCGTGCAGGGCGTTCAGACGAGCCTTCAGAGGCTTTTTGTCATCGCCCAGCGCTTCAGCAGCCTTGGAGTAGTTTGTGGGCAGGAAGGAGTACCTGTTGTTGACAGACTCACGGTCCGAGAGGAGGTCTAGGCAGGTCAGCACATAGGCGTATGCTGTAGACGTGCCTTTAGACTTCTTTATCAGGTCTTTAGCGGAATCCGCCACTGCCAGCTCTTCGTAAAGCTCGAGCTCCGACTCGAAACTGTGGAGCTGGTTGGAATTGTGCTTCACCTTGGCCTGCGTTTTCAACGTGTATGGCGCTATGAGAAGCTGGTTGGTGCATGCCGATGTCAGTCCGAAGGTGTAGTCCCTGAGGGCCGACTCCACGTCCGGCCTGATGTCCGTCTCGAATATGTGCTTCCTGGAGACGGTGTCAACCACTCCGCCAGGGGGGATGAGCTCGTTCCTGCGCGCCGCCTTGCGGTCTTCCTGCTCCTGATAGGCTTCCTTGAAGAGGTTCACCGCTCTCAGCTTTCCGCAGCATTCGCAAATGTACGTCGACTCTTTGGGGTCGATGTTGTTTATAGCCCCGCATCCCGGGCACTTTCCTGGAGTGAGGCTGTCAAGCGCGGACATGTCATCTCCTCAGGGAATCGATGCGGCGGTCGAGGGCGTTGATCTGGCTCTGCAGGTTGTCTAGTCTCGATGCCGTCCAGTCGGCCAGGTCCTGGACCTTTCCGTCGGTGTACTGCTTGGATTCTTTCAGGCAATCCTGGTACTGGTTGTAGAAAACGAATCTGCATCCGCTGCAAGCGTATACGTTTTTGTTGCTGTCGTTGTCGGGCATCCGCTCGCCCTCTTTAGCATAGTTTTCCTTGCTGAGCAGCGTAGGCATCGGCCACAGCCTCATGAAGAGCCCTGTCTCCTCTCTGTTGCAGAACCAGCATTTTCCAGATTTGCTGGCGTTCTCTATGAACTCGTCGCATCTCTTGACATCATCCTCGAAGTTGCACTCGGTATAGAACTGTCTTGCAGAGATCATGCGTTCGGCGGCCATCTTCGGGGATTCGTATTTTATCGACTCGGCGATAGTACTGTACCCTTCGCCCTGAATGTAGTTTCCCAGCATCGAAGGGCTCATCTTCTCTTCTTTGAACACGTCGTTGAGGATGAGGTTGGGGTATTCGAGGTCCATGTACTTCTGTCCGAGACGGATGAACGCCTCGCCTACTTCCACGGAGTCCTCTTTGCTGCTCAGCGTTTCGTCGTCCCTTCTAAGCTCGCATTCGTAGAGCAGCTGGCTGACTTTGACCGTGTGCGCGCCATACTCCACCGTCAGGTCTTTGTTCTTGCGGAAAAGATCTATAGAATCATTCAAGATTTTGGGGCTGTCATAGTCCATCGCCATCAGGACCATCTGCCTGAGAACGTAGATATCGGGAGTGGCGTTTCCTTTATCTATCAAGCCGTTGAAATACTTCAGCGCTCCGTTCCAGTCCTTCATCTTGATGGCATCCTTGCCTTTCTCGGTCTTTTTCTCTATTCTTTCCTCTTTGTTTTTGATCAGGCCACCTAGCAGAGCCAAGCGAGCACCTCCGGCCAGGAATCGGGCTGTATACGCTTCGCTGTTTCAGAAATGGCAGCCGGTTCCGATTCATACGTAGTAGCGGTTCGGAACGAGGTCTCCCGCACCACCGTTCTGGTGGGAAGCATCTTACAAAAGAGCGGCAGGGCATCGGCACTCGTCTCCCTTGACACGTCGCGCTTCTCGATACTGACGATATGCGGCCGCACCCTGTATAGATATTATGAGAAGAAGATGGCCATGACGTTCATGCAGCCATGTTTCCTTGTAGCGCGTCCCTTTCTGTCGGCTTTCGCGCCGCCATTGGATGTTCGGACTTCCCACGCACAAGTTTATTATTAGTGGTAGAGTTCATACCCCCCGTATCAGCCCTGTTTGGGCCCAGAGGGATTACCTTGAGCAGAACGTTATTCACCGTCGGTCCTGTGAACGTGGAGGCCGACGTGCTCCAGTCAATGACCAGACCGATGATCACCCACAGGTGCAAGGAGTACAAGGAGCTCCATGCCGGAATCGTGGAGAAGATCCAGAAGGCTCTCAACACCGATATGGACGTTTTCCTTGTGGGCGGGTCCGCTACGATCATGCTCGAGGCGGCGGTGAGGAACGGCGCTTCCAAGAAGACGCTCGGACTGACCAACGGGTCCTTCGGGAACAGGTCGATAGAGCTTGGGGAGCTCAACGGGAAGGCCGTGGAGAAGGTCCAGGTCCCCTGGGGGAAGGCGATGAAGCCCGAGCATATCGCCGGCAAGGTCGGAAAGGACGTCGAGCTCGTCCACTGGGTCAGCAACGAGTCCTCCACCGGGGTGTTCAGCGACTCCGTAGCCCTCGCGAACGAGGTCAGGTCGCAGAACCCCGACTCCCTGATAATGGTCGACGCCGTCACATCAGCCTTCGCGATGGACCTCAAGATCAAGGACATGCAGCCCGACGCGCTGGTGTTCGGGACCCAGAAGGCGCTCGCCCTCCCGCCCGGGCTGGCTATCATGCTCTGCTCCGAGAGGATGCTGGAGAAGGCCAAGACCGTCGAGAACAGAGGGTTCTACACAGACCTGCTCAAGATCAAGAAGCAGAGCGACGTCAGCTATGCGCTCACGACGCCCCCCGTGTCCCTGATGTACGGCCTGGACTACCAGCTGGACAAGGCCCTGAAGGAGGGCATGCCCGCCAGGTACAGGAGGCACCAGGAGATGGCCGACCTCGTCAGGAACTGGGCGGACAGGAAGCTGGCCGGGGTGTTCCCCGAAGAGGGCTACAGGTCGAACTCCATAGGGGTCCTGAACCGCGGGCCCGTCGACTACGACTCGTTCAACTCCAAGCTCAAGGCCGCCGGATACGAGATCTCCAACGGCTACGGCGAGGTCAAGGAGAAGACCTTCAGGATAGGCCACATGGGCGACGCCACCCCTGAGGGCGTCAAGAAACTGCTTTCGGTCATGGATGGGATATTGGAGGAGTGAAAATGGCAAAGATCCTTGTGTCTGACCCCCTTTCCGAAGAGGGGCTTGCAATACTGAAGAATTCGGGATATCCCGTCGACGTCAAGACCGGGCTCTCCGAGGACGAGCTCTGCTCTATAATCGGGGACTACGACTGTCTCATCATAAGGTCCGGGACGAAGGTCACTTCCAAGGTGATCGACGCCGCCAAAGGCCTCCGCATGATCGGCCGCGCGGGAGTCGGAGTGGACAACATCGACGTGCCCGCCGCCACCGCGAAGGGCATACTCGTGATGAACACCCCCTCGGCGAACATCCTCTCCGCGGCGGAGCACTCCTGCGCCATGCTTCTGGCCCTCGCCAGGAACATCCCCTTCGCGCACGAGTCCATGCACAAGGGCGAGTGGAAGAGGTCCAAGTTCACCGGCGTCGAGATGAACGGCAAGATTCTGGGGATCATCGGGGTCGGCCGCGTCGGAGGAGAGGTCGCCAAGCGCATGAAAGCGTTCAACATGACCCTCATCGGGTACGACCCGTTCCTTCCCAAGGAGGTCGCGGACGCGATCGGCGTCAGGCTCACCACTCTGGAGGAGGTCATCACCACCGCCGACTTCATGACGATCCACACCCCCCTGCTCCCCGAGACCAGGAACATGATCTCCCTGGAGCAGTTCAAGATGATGAAGCCCAACGCGAGGATCGCCAACGTGGCCCGCGGGGGGATAGTGAACGAGGACGACCTGTACACCGCTCTGAAGGAGGGCATCATCGCAGGGGCTGCCTTCGACGTCTGGTGCAACGAGCCTCTCAGCGAGGACGAGGCCAAGCTTATGGAGCTCGGGAACCTGGTAACCACCCCCCACCTCGGCGCCTCCACCGTGGAGGCCCAGGAGAGGGTCGCCGTCGAGATCGCCGAGCATGCGATCATGTACCTCAAGGACGACATAATCTCCAACGCGATCAACGCTCCCCGCGGGAAGCTGGACGCCGAGACCGAGCCCTTCGTCGTCCTCGCGGAGAGGATGGGCAGCCTCGTCCAGCAGATCGTCGGCAACCACCCGCTCAAAAAGCTCGAGGTGACCTACTGCGGAAGCCTCGCCAGCAAGCCCACCAAGCTTCTCACGGTGTCCGCGGTCATAGGGTACCTGAAGAACGTCATAGGCACCGCCAACACGATCAACGCCCTCCCCGTGGCCAAGTCCAAGGGGATAGACATATCGGAGAGCAGCAAGTCCGAGTCCAAGGACTACGCCTCCGTCATACAGATGAAGTTCGTCTCCGAGGGCACCGAGCGCACCATCAGGGGCACCGTCATCGGCGGCCAGAACAGGCTCGTCGGGTTCGACGAGTTCTCGTTCGACATACCCTTCTACGGCAACATGATGTTCGTGGGGTACGACGACGCTCCCGGCGTCATAGGCATAGTCGGGAACAACCTAGGCAAGGCCGGGATCAACGTCGGCCAGATGTCCGTCGGAAGGGCAGGCAAGAGGGCCCTGATGTTCCTCACCCTGGACCACGAGGCCCCCGCAGCCATCGTGTCCGCCATAGCGTCAGAGGTAGGAACCGACGACATAAGGTCCGTACGCTTCGTGGAGTGATCCGCATGGGCATACTGACCGTCGAGGACCTTACGCTGGCCATCAAGAACGGCATAGACAGCAGAAAGGAGATGGACATGGACCAGGCATACGACCTCGCCCACAGCGTCCTCAACTTCTTCGGTTATTCGGACCGCATCATAGACAATGTCCTGGAGTCCCAGGACCGCAACGCCTTCTACATCCTGGAGGACGCCGACATCCTGACCACCGAGAGGGAGGAGACCACCCTCTACGACGGCAGGGAGTGGAGGATCCACTACTGGGTGTTCAAGAGGGAGAAGATCGACGAGCTCAGGTCCAGGCCCATCGGCCCCGACAAGGACGACGACGTCGTGGAGGACATCTACAAGACCCTCGACGACGACATCTGGGTCAGGAACAAGTGATCCCTTTCCACCACGGGCTCCGTAGCGGCGGGGCCCGCGCATTCATTTCTGCGCGCCTCTAAGAGAGGAATACCCAATCCTGTTCGGAATGGCCATGGGAAGCCTTCCGCGCTGCCGCTGTCGGACCGGCCAGGGGCATCCCGCCGGCTCCGCTAGCGTTAACACTTTAAACCACTAACCATACTATGGGCGCATGGAGATCACTGTAGACGACGCTGTCATCGACATGATAAGGAAGGAGGGCAGGGACTATCGCGTCTGCACCGCATGCATGGGCCCGGCCCTGGTCCCGACGACCGTGAAGGCCCCCAAAGACTCGGACATACGGATAAAGGTCGGGGACAACACGCTCTATATCTCGCGCGTGCAGGCCATGTACATAGACCACGTGTCGATCGACATGGTCTACGGCGAAGAGGACATCGACGCCTGCCCCGCCTTCTATGTCAGGCGCAACCTGAATTGACTTTCCTTATCGGAGGGGCGTCCCGTCTCGACGGACGAGGACAGCCTTCTCCGCTGATTCTCTGGCAAGCGCTTCCACGTCGATGCCGAAGGCTTTTATGCGCTCCGGATCGGCCGCTGTGGTGACCTTGTGCGGGACCACTGTGCAGCCTACCGACGGGGAGATGGAGATGTCGAAGGTCCCGATCTCGCGGGCTATCTCCATTATCTCCGTCTTGTCGAGGCCGATCAGCGGCCTGACGATGGGGACGGACATCCCCGTGTTCTCAGCGCGTATGTTCTTGAGGGTCTGGGAGGCCACCTGGCCCAGGGAGTCTCCCATCACCACGACGTCAGCCCCTACGGCCTTCGCGAACTCGCCAGCGGTCCTCTGCATCGCGCGCTTGCACATGACGCACTGGTAGTTCCTGTCGCAGGAGTCGCGGATGGCGGTCTGGGAAGGCCCGTGGGGCGCTACGTAGAGCGGGAACCGCTTCCCGGTGTGCTTCTCCAGCTGCTCCGCTATCGCCATCACGTTCTTCATCGCCCGCTCGTCGCAGTAAGGGCTGTTGTCCATGTGGAGCAGGACCACGTCCGCGCCGGCGCGGCTGATGAGATAGGACGCCACAGGGGAGTCTATCCCTCCGGAAAGCAGCGATACGGCCTTCATCGGATCTTCACGTCGCCGTAGTCGTCGGCGAGCTTCCTCGTCGCGCTGTACTTGCACTCGTTGCAGTAGAGGCCGTTGCCTTTCCTGACGAGCTCCGACTTGCACTTCCAGCAGAGGGACCTGATGACGCCCAGATGGTCGTCCTTCGTGGTAAGCTGCAGGGAAGGCTTGACGCTGGTGACCTTCGCCCTTATGTAGTCACCTTTTCTGAGCTCCTTCGACACGTCGTCCGTGTATCCGGGGGATATCTTGGAGACGTGGAGGGTGGCGTAGGTCTCGCATCCGAGGCTCCTGTCGACGCCGTCCTTAGCAACGACGTCGGCCGTAGCCATCGTGTTCCTGATGTCCGCGACTATGGCGTACACCGTGTCGCCCTCCTTGAGGACGTTGGGCGGGTTCATAGTGACGACCCTGGCGACGCAGTCCTTGTCGTCAAGCTCCAGGACTCCCACCTGGGACGCGTATATCACTCCGTTCTCGGCGAAAGTCCCGTCCGAGGCGTAGTACTCCTCCTCCACGGCGACCTCGTCACCGGGGAAAACCAATTCTGTTCCTGTCATCATGACTCACCTTATGTTGACGACAGCGACGTCTACCGTCTTCTTCGTCTTCGTATGAAACGCGAATACATGAGGGATTTCGTACTTATAGATTCTATAGGAGGCCACTGTGCGGCCGCGCCTTCCGCAGTACTCCTTGACGAAGTCCAGCGTATCGGCCATGTGGATGGAGTACACGCACTCCGAAAGCGACATGGCGCGGTCCAGGAAGGGCCGGTCGGCGTTCCTGCTCTGGCATCCGAAGGGCGGGTTCATGAATATCGTGTCGGCCTGCTCTTCGACGTCCCTGACGTCCCTGTGCACGAAATCGACGTCGACGCCTAATGCTATCGCATTGGAGCGGGCGATCTCCAGGGCCTTCTCCGAGACGTCGAACCCGACGACCATCCCTGCCCCGAGGAGGCAGGCCCCGATGGAGAACATGCCGGTCCCGCACCCCAGGTCGACGACCTTCATGCCGAACACGTCGCCGTTGCGGTAGGCGTCGAACAGTATCTCCGACGCCATGGAGGCAGGGGTCATGTACTGCTCCAGGGCGGGATCGGGGTCTTCGAACCCTCTCACCCTCTGCAGCGCCATCTCAAGGTCCTTGCGCTTCATCGCAAGCGGATAGTCGGTGCCGGTATATCCGTTATCCGAACGCGCCCGTTCCAGGATCCTTTCTCGCGGCGGCCCGAATCTTCAAGATGGCGGATTATGACATCTGGAACGCGGGCAGGTGGCGACTCTACGATGGCCGCCGCCGACACGGCAGGGCCGACATGAACGGGTCAGCAGGACGCTCATGCGTTTTTCTCGAGAATCGCTGTCGGATGCGCTCAATGTCCTGATTATGTCTTGTTAAAGCCTCCATCACGGCCAGATGGATGTTAGACACTGTTATATATCACGTAAAACTAACGGTCTAGTGGATAAAGCCATCGGTATTGCAGATGCTGGTGGCGGTATTCGATCCTTCAAACCGTTTCCGGGTGCGGTTCCCTTTAGCCGTGCCCGGTCAATATTTCGATGATTTCCTCCCGTTATGGCATCCGAAAGACCCTTTAACGATGATGCGATTATCGTCATGCATACACAGGTATCGCAGCCTCGAAAGAGGAGGTGTGCTATTGTCTAAAGTTCGCAGAGCGATAATCAGCGTTTCCGACAAGTATGGGATCGTGGACTTCGCAAGGTCCCTCTCCTCGCTCGGAATCGAAATAATCTCCACAGGCGGGACATACAGGCTTTTGAAAGAGAACGGCGTCCGCGTCACCGAGGTGTCCGATGTGACCGGGTTCCCCGAGATGCTCGACGGCCGCGTAAAGACGCTCCATCCGAGCATCCATGCAGGCATCCTCGCTCGCAGGGACGTACCGGAGCACATGCAGGCCATATCGGACAAAGGGATAGAGCCCATAGACATGGTGGTCATAAACCTCTATCCGTTCAAGCAGACCGTCCTGAAAGAGAGCTCCACCTTCGAGGACGTCGTAGAGAACATAGACATCGGCGGCCCCAGCATGATCCGCGCCGCGGCGAAGAACTGGAAGTCCGTCGCTGTCGTCACCTCGCCCAGCCAGTACGACGACGTACTCGACCAGCTGAAGGAGTCCGGAGAGCTTTCCGAGGAGCTCCTGGGGAGGCTCATGGCCGAGGCCTTCGTGACCACCGCCAACTACGACGCCATGATAGCGTCCCGCATGTACCCCCACTTCTGCAAAGGGTTCCCCGCGTCGTTCCCAATCCCGCTGGAGAAGGTGGAGGACCTCAGGTACGGGGAGAACCCCAACCAGTCCGCAGCGTTCTACAAGGACCCGTTCACCCCGGGCACCACGGTCGCCAAGGCGGAGCAGATCCATGGCAAGCAGCTCTCCTACAACAACATCCTCGACCTGGACAAGGCCCTGGACATCTGCATGGACTTCGAGAAGCCCACCGCGGTCGTCATGAAGCACACCAACCCGTGCGGGCTGGCGTCGGCCGACAGCATCTACGACGCTTTCATCACCGCCTACAACGTGGATCCGCTCTCGGCGTTCGGATGCGTCATCTGCCTGAACAGGAACTGCGACGTGGCCACCGCCCAGGAGATCTCCCAGCACTTCGTGGAGGCCGTCATCTGCCCCGACTACGAGGAGGGCGCGGCGGAGATAATGGAGGCCAAGAAGAACATACGCCTCCTCAGGACCAAGTCCCCCATATGCCCTTCCGAGAAGCACAGGGAGTACAAGATGAAGAAGGTCCAGGGCGGGATGCTCGTCCAGACCGACGAGGACGTTGCCATAGACCCGGCGAACCTGAAGGTGGTCACCAACCGCGCTCCCACCGAGGAGGAGGTCGCGGCGCTCCTGTTCGCCTGGAAGCTCGCTAAGCACGTGACCTCCAACGCCGTCGTGTACGTGAGGGAGGAGCGCGCCGTGGGGATCGGAGCCGGGCAGATGAGCCGCGTGGATTCCGCCAAGATCGCCACGATGAAGGCGAACGAGCCCACCAAGGGCTGCGTCATGGCTTCGGACGCGTTCTTCCCGTTCAGGGACGGCGTCGACGAAGCCGCCGCGGCAGGCGTGACGGCCATAATCCAGCCGGGCGGGAGCATCAGGGACCAGGAGGTCATCGACGCCGCCAACGAACACGGGATGGCGATGGTGTTCACCGGCTGCCGCGTCTTCAGGCACTGAAAAAACCGGAGGGGGTTCTCCCCTCTTTTTAATAATAGGGCCCGGCGCCTCGCGGTCGGTTCCCGGTCGTCCTCTTGTTCTCTTCCACCATGGGCTCCAGGTCGGTGGGTATTATCGGCTTGCCCTCCGCCTTCCTCTTCATGTGGCCGCCGGGCCCTCCGCGGGCGATCCTGGCCTTCTCGATGCATTCGGGGTCGTCGCAGACAAAGGCAGCGTATATGACGTTCTTGCAGGTCTTCCCGCAGAACTCGCATGTGTAGTCGTCGAGATTGAGAGGCATGGACGTTAATCCCGGGTTGCGGATAAAGACTTTATCGATATCCTCGACGCACTTTCAGAATCTGGATAGCAAGCCATTACGAATTTATGAATCTGAGAAGAAGGGGACGACTGCTGTAAAGGTCCGGGCGAGGGGAAGGAACCCCTGCCCGCTCAGGCCATCTCCAGGTCGAACCGGACCGGCTTGCAGCCGAGGGATGCGCGGTCCAGGACGACGACGTCGGCCTTCCCGACGTACTCGGCGATGTTGTGGCGGCCTATCTCCCCGGATGCCTCGACGACTATGCGGTCCGAGACGGACTTGGCGGCGTCGAACACGTCGGCGGTCGACTCGGGCCCCAGCCCTACGGCCCTCACGATGTCCGCTCCCATCGACGACGCGACAGCGGCCTCTTCCGCGCTGACCACCTCGATCCCTCTCTTGACTGCGACGGAGGCCTTGGAGATGCGCTCCATGGCGTTCCTCACGCCGCCGCAGGCCGACACATGGGACCTCTTCAGGAACACCAGGGAGTCCAGGGCGTCGGCGTGGGGGTCTCCTCCTCCGACCAGCACCGCCTTCCTCTCGAACGTTCCGAACCCCGGGACGGACGTCCCTTCTACGGCCACGGCGACTTTCCCGTGCGCCGCCTCCGCAACGGAGGACACGGCTGTGGCCACGCCGCTCATGCACGATAGGAATCCGAGGGCGGTGCCTTCGCAGGTCAGGATGCCCTGCAGCGGGCCGGATATCGACAGCACGCGGGACCCCGCGCGGACTCTGTCGCCGTCCTTGGCCGTGGGCTCCGCGTCCGCTCCCAGGATGGCGAAGACGTCGGACGCCTCGTCGATCCCGGCCAGCACGGCGTCTTCGCGGCATACGACATGGGCGGTGCCGTCCACGTCCGGCACGGACAGCTTGGTGGTCAGGTCGCGCCTGCCGACGTCGGCCTTGAGGAAAGCCGATAGGTCCATGCGCTCAGATCTCCAGGTGGAACTCCTGTCCTGTGGACGGGAGGATGACGTTGTAGTCCTCCAGGTCGGGGAGGAACAGGTCGCGCGTCTCGGAATGCATCATGATGACGTTGTCCGGGTCGCACTTCTCTATGAACCTGACGATCTGCCCGTGGTCGGCGTGCGCGGAGAAGTCATACCTCTCGAGCTCGCAGGCCACCTTGCAGATCTCGCCGTCGATGTTCACGCAGCCGTTCTCCAGGAGCATCCTCCCGTTGGTGTCCTCGGCCTGGTACCCGACCAGCAGGATGGCGCTCTTGGGGTCGTTCCGGAGGCTCTTCAGGTATCCGAGTATGGGCCCCCCGTCAAGCATGCCACCGGTGGTGACTATGATGTCCCCTTTTCTGGCGGAGTCCCTGGAGACCCCGTTCCTGACCTCGTTGAACCTCTTCTTGGCGGATTTGAGGGCCTTGACGTCCTTGATGTACTCGGGGTAGTCCAGGAACAGGCGCGTCACGGCCCTTCCCATGCCGTCCACCCACATGTCGTAGTCGAGGTTCTTGAGCAGGAGCATTATCTCCTGGGTCCTTCCGACTGCGAAGCAGGGGATCAGGACGGTGCCTCCGCGCTCCACGACCTCCTTGATCTTGGCCAGGAACCTCTGCTCGGTGTCCTTCCTTGACGGGTGGTAGCGGCCCCCGTAGGTGCCCTCGATGAACAGGTTCGTGCAGTCCTCGGGCTTGGCGGCCCCGACGAGCCTCTGGCTCTCGGTGTGTATGTCTCCCGAGTAGACGGTCTTGACGTCCTTCTCGAAGGCGAACATCGCCGCTCCCGGTATGTGGCCGGCGTCCAGCATGGTCACGTCCACATGGTTCAGGCTTATCGTGTCGTTGAACGTCATGGCCGCGACGGCCCTCATGGTCCTCTCGATGTCGCCGGAGGTGTACGGCTGGACGTAGTCCTCCGCCTTCGCTATCTTCAGGGTGTCGTTCATCATGAGCTCCCCGATCTCCGCGCTGAGGGGGGTCGTGAACAGCGTGCAGTCGTTCCTTCCGCACACCTGGGGGATCATCCCGCAGTGGTCCAGATGGGCGTGGGTGAGGAACACGTAGTCCACCTTGGGCGCAGGCAGGGGAAACTCCGGCGGCTTGGTAGGGCTCAGGCCGTATTCCACCAGCAGGCTCATGTCGTCGCCTTCCATGGTCATCCCCATGCGGCCTACCATGTCGGCTCCGCCGAGGAATCTGAACTTCATATCCATTGTTTTCAGCTCCTTTTCGTATCGCCTTCGAATCGCGAAGGGCTTTGTGAAAGGAAGCCCGGTTCCAGGCTCCCCTTGACTGTGATGATGATGCAGGGGCATCGCCCTGTATATAAGGCAGTCAACGCTATTTTCAGCGTATATATCTAACTTGCTATAGGGCAGGGGGAACGCGCCGAGGACAGGATGCGGTCCCGGCCCATGCTCTTGCGATAACTGGCATCATCAGGCGCTTCCTGCTCGCCGCCAGCGGGGAGCGGGGATCCGGCGGCTCTCGTGTGCCACCTCGATATAACTATATACGGACAGTCAATCCCCAAAAACAGAGGCTGTTAAATTGTTTTGTTCGTCGTGCGGTTCAATGATGCTTCCCAGGGACGGAAAGTACGTCTGTTCTGGCTGCGGCTTCGAAATGGAGATCGGCGAGAAGAAGGAAGTCATAACCACCGAATCCAAGGACAAGGAGACCGTGGTCATGTCATCCGAAGACACTCCGGCGACCCTTCCGAAGACTCGTATACTCTGTCCGAAATGCGGCCATACGGAGGCTTTCTACGTCATAAGGCAGACCCGTGCTGCCGATGAGCCTGAGACCATGATCTACCGTTGCTGCAGCTGCAACCACTCCTGGAGAGAATACTGAGGTGAGCCCAGATGTCAGAGGTTGTTGGATACGATGACGCCCCTGCACAGAACCAGTTCAGCGTCGAGCTGAAGTCCGACACGCTGAAAGGCCTGGTCAACGTGATCTCCGCCCTCGTCGACGAGGTCAAGTTCTCGATAACGCCCGAGGGGATGACGCTCAAGGCGGTGGACGCGGCGCACGTCGCCATGATAGAGATGAAGGTGGACAAGGGCGCGTTCGAATCCTACTACGCCGAGGACTGCGACATCGGCCTCGACCTGGACAAGGTGAAGGGCGTCCTGAAGCTGGCGTCCGGGGTGGACCTCATGAGGATGGAGAAGGACCCCTCCACCGGCAGGCTGGTATTCAAGATAGGGAACATCACGAGGGAGATGGCCGTCCTCGATCCTTCGAGCTTCAGCGACCCCAAGGTCCCGGACCTGCACCTCAAGGCCAGCATCGGCATCTCCGTGGACGAGCTCAAGAGGGGGATAAGCGCTGCCGACACGATCTCGGACCACATAACGATGAAGGCCAACCCCGAGCGCTTCGAGCTCTCGTGCGAAGGAGACACGGACTCAGTGTCTCTGTCGGTGGAGAAGAGCGCCCTGGTAGACCTCAGCACGGACTCCGAGGTCTGCAGCATGTTCCCTCTGGACTACTTCTCTAACATAATCAAGGCCGTTCCCGGCGGCACGGTCATCAACATAGAGCTCGACAACGACTATCCTATGAAGCTGCTGTTCAACATCGCGGACAAGCACGTGTCCGTCAACTATCTCCTTGCGCCGAGGATCGAGAGTGACTGAAATGGCAGAACGCAGCGTAGAGGAACTGAAGAACATTGCGAACAAGCTGAGACTCCACGTCATCAGGATGACCTATGCGGCCTCTTCGGGCCATCCTGGCGGATCCCTGTCTTCCGCCGACCTGATGTCGGCCCTTTATTTCCGCGCCATGAGGCACGATCCTAGCAACCCCTCATGGCCCGACAGGGACAGGTTCGTTCTTTCCAAGGGCCATGTGGCCCCGGTGCTGTACGCTGCTCTGGCGGAGTCGGGCTACTTCCCCGTGGAGGACCTCCTCTCGCTGAGGAAGATCGGCTCGAAGCTCCAGGGGCATCCTGTCCGCGGGAAGGTCCCCGGGGTGGAGATGTCCACGGGATCCCTGGGGCAGGGGCTCAGCATGGCCTGCGGCATAGCGCTCGCAGGGAAGATGGACGGGAAGCAGTACAGGACGTTCTGCCTCCTGGGAGACGGAGAGCTCCAGAGCGGCCAGAACTGGGAGGCGGCGATGTTCGCCCGCCAGTACGGCCTCAGCAACCTCATCGCGTTCGTGGACCGCAACCGCCTCCAGATCACAGGAAACACCGAGGACGCGGTCGGCCTGGACCCTCTGCCGGAGAAGTGGAGGGCGTTCGGATGGAACGTGCAGACAATCGACGGCCACGACATCCTTCAGATACTGGAGGCCATAGACAAGGCGTCCACGCACAGGAAGAGCCCCACGGTGATCATAATGAACACGGTGAAAGGGAAGGGAGTCTCGTTCATGGAGAACAACGCCGGGTTCCACGGCAGGGCATGCAAGCCGGACGAGTACGAGAAGGCTGTCGCCGAGCTCGAGAAGGTGATACAGTGAGCACAGACGCGCCCAAGGTGCTGGCACAGCGCAACTACTACGGCAAGGCGCTGGAGGTCCTGGCCAAGACGAGGGACGACGTGGTCGTTCTCGACGCGGACCTCGCAGGCTCCACGAAGACTTCGGATTTCAAGAAGGCGGCCCCCGAGCGCTTCGTCGAGGTGGGCATCGCGGAGCAGAACATGATAGGCATAGCCGCCGGCCTCGCAGCCTCGGGCAAGGTGGCCTTCGCCTCCACGTTCGGGGTGTTCGCCTCGGGGAGGTGCTGGGAGCAGATAAGGCTCGCAGCAGCATACCCCCGCCTCAACGTCAAGATAGTCGCCACCCACTGCGGCATAAGCGTGGGGGAGGACGGTGCGTCCCACCAGGCTCTGGAGGACATGGCCATAATGCGCGTCCTGCCAAACATGACGGTGATATCCCCGGCCGACGCCTACGAGGCCTACGCCGCGACCCTCGCCATAGCCGACTACGACGGCCCCGTGTACATGAGGATGGGCCGCGCGGAGTTCCCCACCATAATGCCCGAGGACGTCAAGTTCGAGATAGGGAAGGCCACGGTGATGAGGGAAGGGAGCGACGTCACGCTGATCGGGTGCGGCCAGATGGTCTCGTCCTGCATGGACGCCGCCAAGGCCCTGGAGGCCGAGGGCGTCAGCGCCGAGGTCATAAACATGTCCACCATCAAGCCTCTGGACAGGGCGGCGGTCGAGGCCTCCGTCCGGAAGACCAGGTGCTGCGTCACCGCCGAGGAGCACAGCGTCATAGGCGGGCTGGGATCGGCCGTCGCCGAATGCCTCTGCTCCGGCGTCTGCGCGCCTCTGGAGATGGTCGGGACCAAGGACACGTTCGGCGAGTCGGGGACTCCAGCCGAGCTTCTCGCTAAATACGGGCTGACCCCGGACGACATTGTCGCGGCAGCCAAGAAATCGATTTCCAGGAAGGTGAAGAGATGAAGATTTTCATAGACACAGCGAATCTGGACATGATCAAGGAGATAAACAGCTGGGGCATACTCGACGGAGTCACGACCAACCCCAGCCTCATCGCCAAGGAGGGCGTGGACGTCAGGACCCGCGTCAAGGAGATCGCGGAGATAGTCGACGGCCCCGTATCCGCCGAGATAATGTCGATGACCGCTCCGGAGATGATCGCGGAGGGCCGCGAGGTCGCGAAGATCCACCCGAACATCAACATCAAGCTCCCCATGTGCGTCGAGACCCTGAAGGCCACCAAGGTCCTCTCCTCCGAGGGGATAAAGGTCAACGTCACCCTGATCTTCTCCGCTCAGCAGGCCCTTCTGGCCGCCAAGGCCGGAGCCGCCTTCGTCTCGCCTTTCATCGGGCGCCTGGACGACATCGGCATCTACGGCACCGACCTGGTCGCGCAGATCATGCAGGTCTTCCAGAACTACGGGATCACCACTGAGGTCATCGCGGCTTCCATCCGCGGCCCCCAGCACGTCCTGGACGCCGCCCTCGTCGGCTGCGACATCGCCACCATCCCCTACGACACCCTCAAGCTGATGGTGAAGCATCCCAAGACTGACGAAGGCATCGCCAAGTTCATCGCGGACTACGAGAAGTCCAAGCAGAGCTGAGAAGCCCATGCTGGACGCCGTGGTCGTGGGCGGAGGTCCTGCCGGCAGCGCTTCCGCCCGCCTCCTGGCATCGAGGGGCTACGGCGTCAGGGTCCTCGAGGAGCACCCCTGCTCCGGGAGGCCCGTCCAATGCGCAGGTCTCGTCAGCGACGGGACGATCAGGATGTCCGGCGTCTCTCCGGACGTCCTGAGCACTTTATACGGGGCGGAGGTGGTCTTCCCCGACGGCGAGACGTTGTCGGTCCGTTCCTCCACGCCCAAGATCCGTGCGGTCGACCGCGCGCAGCTCGACCAGCTGATGGCGGATGCGGCGAGCGACGCCGGGGCGGAGTTCTCTTGCTCGGACAAGATGCTGTCTTATTCTTTAGGGGACGGGTTCGTCGAGGCCAGCTCCCGCACGGGATCGGTCCGCTGCAGGGCCCTCATAGGCGCCGACGGGCACTCGTCCGCCGTAGCGTCGTCCTTTGGCGACAACGGCCCCAGGGAGTACGTGAGGGGCGTCCAGGCCGACGTGAAGGCGCCCTCCGACCTCGACGGCATGTTCAGGGCCCGTCTTGGGAGCAGGTACGCCCCTGGCTTCTTCACCTGGGAGTTCCCCTGCGGCGACTTCGTCCGCGTCGGCCTGTGCGCGTCGTGGTCCGCCGGGCCTCCGTACCAGTATCTGAAGAGGATGCTCGACGACCTCTACCCCGGCTGTCGGGTCCTGTCCAAGAGCTGCGGGAAGATCCCTCTGGGCGGCCGCAGGACGGTCTGCTCCGACAGGCGCATGCTCATCGGCGACGCCGCAGGACAGGTGAAGCCGATCTCCGGCGGAGGGATATACCCCTCCCTCATGGCGGCGCCCATCCTGGCGGACGTCCTGTCGTCCGCTCTCGAAAGCGACGACCTCTCCCGCAAGTCGCTCCTCCCTTACGAGAGGCGCTGCAGGAAGGTGTTCGGCAAGGAGCTGGAGAGGAGCTACCGCATACGCAGGCTGTTCCTCCGCATGGACGACGACGAGCTGTCGGCTGCAGGCAGGTTCGCCTCCCGCGACGACGTGCGCGTACTGCTGGACGACATAGACATAGACCATCCCGGGAACGTCGTGAAGAAGGTTCTCTCCAAGCCTTCGACGCTGCCGGCCGGCCTCGTCCTGCTCATGAGGTGCGTCCTGTGAAGCGGGTGACGTTCGCCAAGATAAGGTCCGAGGATGCCGGACCGGTCATCCGCAGGCTGATGGACGAAGGGTTCGTGGACGTTCACGCCAAGATAGGCAAGGACGGATCCTACCGCTACGTCCCGATACTGCCGGAGCGCCTGGGCGAAGAGCCCGTGTCATCCATGGAGCTAGTGGAGGGGGACGCCCACACCTTGGACCGCAGGCCTCCTCAGGAGCGCATAGGCGAGATCCTGGGCCCGGAGCTGTCCCGCATCGTTCCGAGCAAGTGGGAGACCGTCGGCGACGTGGTCATCCTGCGCCTCGGCCCCGAATGCTGGTCGCATAGGCGGGAGATCGGGCGCGCATACGCGGAGGTGCTCGGCGCCAAGTCCGTGTGCGCCGACGTCAGGGGCGTGTCGGGAGAGTTCAGGAAGCCGAGCATGGAGGTCCTGTACGGGTCGGACACCGAATCGGTCCGCCTGGAGAACGGCATCCGCTATCGCTTCGACGTGACCAAGGTCATGTTCGCTTCCGGGAACACCGACGAGCGCATGAGGATGAGGAGGCTGGACTGCTGCGGGGAGACCGTGCTGGACATGTTCGCGGGGATAGGGTACTTCACCCTTCCTCTGGCCAAGTTCTCCGGGGCGAGGAGGGTGTTCGCATGCGAGAAGAACCCCGAGTCCTACGCCTATCTGGCGAGGAACATAAAGGACAACGGGCTGGCCGACGTCGTGATCCCGATTCTGGGAGACAACAGGGACCTGCCAGGGAGGGCCTTCGCGGACAGGATCCTGATGGGATACGTACAGACCACCTCGGAGTTCCTGCCGGCGGCGCTGAGGATGCTGAAGCCTGGCGGGATCATCCACTACCACGACACGTTCTACGTGAACGAGCGCGACAGGCGCCTGGAGGAGATCTTCGACGCGGCGTGCGGGAAGGACGGCTACGAGGTGCTCTCCGTCCGCGAGGTGAAGTCCTTCGCGCCGTCCGTATCCCATTATGTGGCCGATGTGAGGGTCAGACCTTCTCGCCCGAGCTGCTCGCGATGAGGTAGGTGTTCATCGCCTCGGCGTAGCGGGTCCCGTCCGCGTCTATCAGGTTCTTGGCGAACGGCTTCAGGTAATCCGCGAGGTCCTTCTCGGAAGGGGTGAGCTTGAACGTGACGTCCTCCACGCCGCAGGCCATGAGGAAGGACGCCTCGACGGTGCGTATCTTCCCGTTCTTCAGGCCTCTGGTCTCTATGGACTCCTTGAGAAGCTCTTTCCCGCCTGCCTTGTACGCCTTGGCCAGCCTGTCGGCCACGGCCGTCACCGGCCCGGGCTTCTTGAACTCTGGCAGGGACGCGCTGACCCCTGCAGTCTTGAACCTGTCGTAGGCGGCTATGAGCGTGGGGAGGGGCTGGTTCTTGGACACGTCTCCCATGGCCTCTGCGGTGGCCATGTCGGTGTGCGCGGCTATGATCTCCTTCCAGTCGTTCTCCCAGATGGCGTTGAGGGCTTCGGAAGCCTTCCCGCTCTTGACCACGATCGCCCTGGGGTTGGCGGTGAGGAACTTCCTGAGGGCGTCGGTCTCGTGGTCGTCTCCGGAAAGCGCGGACAGGAACGCGTCCAGGTCGTCGCCGTAGTTCTTCGATCCTATGACGTAGGCCGACACGTCGCTGTCCTTCAGGTCGCCCATCTTCGACCTCTTGACGGACGATATGAGCGAGGCGTCGGTGATCAGGCCCACCATGTACTTCTTCAGGACGTCCCCGGTCACGACCTCGTAGTCCTTCTCTCCGGGCTTGTGGTACTTGTGCCTCACGCGGACCTCTATGTCGTCCAGCGGGTCGACGGCGGAGAGCCTGGAGACGACGTACGCCAGGGACGAGACGCTCTTGGCGCAGTTCTCGCAGACGCTTATCGCGGTGTCGAGCGACTTTATCCTGACCTCCAGAACGGCGGAGGCGTCGTGGCCGCAGGCGAAGCCGTCGTCGGGGAACTCGTACGGGGACTCCCAGAACGTGTCCTGGAGATACTCCTCAGGCATGTTCGGCTTGTCGGAGCAGACCACGTTCTCCCCGAACGAGTACAGGTGCAGCTTGTTCTTCTTTATCATGTCGTTGTAGAGGAACATCCTCAGCTTCGGGTCGTCGAAGTACTGGCATCCGATGAGCTTGTCAGCTTTCACCGTTCCCCTCACAGCATACGATATCGGCTCTCCGCTCGGGAGCTTCGCGGTCGCGAGCAGAGGTATGGAGCCGGCGGCGGAAAGCGACACCGTTCCCGCATAGGCGCGGACCAGGTCGTCGCCTCCGAACCTGGAAGCCTCTTTTATGAGCGCCTCGGGGTTGTCGATTATCTTCCTGAGCCCGTCTATGCTCTTGAAGCTCTTGTCGAAAGCGCATTTCCTGCAGTCTCCGGCGCAGGCCGGCCTCAGAAGGCCCGGATTGGAAGCCAGCTGCTTCGAGCGGTCGAGGAGCTCGTCTTCGAGCCTCTTCGAAGTGTGCTTCACCCCTCTCATCCTCATGCGTTTCTTCTCAGCCATGAGGCACGCATTGATGACGCAATAATAAAATGGTTTACCTGTTTCAAGGAAGCTTAGATGATCAATAATGCCTGAAGCGAAGTTCGAGATGGAGGTCCGCGAGTTCTTGGCAGGGCCTCCGTTCGGATACAGGGGGCTGGGGGAGGACGACGTCAGGCTGTTCTGTGCGGCCCTCACGCATGACAGCTACACGAACGAGGCCAAGGACAAGGTCGTCCCGGAGGACGCCCCGTCCTACGAGCGCCTGGAGTTCCTCGGTGACGCTATCTTGGAGATGATAGTGTGCGAGCAGGTCTATTCGGTCACGGAGCTATCCGAGGGGGACATGACCGCCTTCAAGCAGCGCTATGTGGGCAACGACAGGGTCTCGGACCTGATCCTGGCTTACGGGCTCGACATCGACCGCGCCATGCGGACGGGGAAGGTGCAGGTCAAGGACGGGAGGAAGGACGTCCAGCCCAAGATGCGCGCGGACGCCTTCGAGGCCCTTCTCGCGGCGATCTATCTCGTCAAGGGGTTCCACGAGGCGCGCAGGGTGGCTAAGGAGGTCCTGGGGCTAGGTTGCGGGGCCACCGGTCCGCGTTTGACGTGATGCCTCCGAACGGCACAATCGCGTTATAGCGGTGTTAATACAGAGAAAATGTAGCTTCAAGACTATCTTCAGCAATCAAGTGTAACGCTAAAATTATAAACTAATTAGTTGTAAACGGTAGTATGTCATTCTTTAAGGAGAATAGGACAGCAGGGATAGCACTCATGATCCTGGGAGTTATCAACCTCATAGGAGCGTTGGTTGCCCTCGTGGGTGCCCTGACCGGCAGCATCGTCATATCTGCCGTCGTGGCCTGCATCGGTCCTATAATAATGGCAGTACTGTACTTCAGATTCGGAGTGTCCGTCAAAAACGGCGGAGTTCCCGAGAAGATCGATATCCTCGCTTACTTCGTGAGGCTTGCTGGTCTGTCCGAGATCATCATCGCGGTCTTCAACCTCTGGAACGCTTGGGAGACCAAAGGGGCTTGGGCCGCTATCGCAGCTCTCGCAATCTCTATCATCGTCGGTCTCATCATCCTGTTCGTCGCCGGAAGGATCAACGACAGGAAGCAGGACACCGGTGACAAGATCATCTGGATCATCCTCGTGGTCCTCTTCGCGATCTCTGCGATCATGGACATCCTCGCCATCGTTGGCGTCATCGCCGCCGGTATCGCCTTCGACCTCACGTTCCTCACCATCGTCGTCCTGCCCATCGTCAGCTTCATCATCGACGTCTTCATGCTCCTCCTCCTCTTCGACAGCGATGTCAAGAGAGAGATGAACATGTAAGCGTCTCGAAGCAGAGGATCGGCATCGAGCAAACCTTTTCCCAAACGGCTTCCCGGGGCTTCGCGCCCCTTTTCATTCATTATTTATTGTGCGATTGGGATAACCTCTTCCGATGAGCGCAGTAGACGACACTGCTCGGAAGATCACCGACATGAGCATACGCGGCGCTGGCCGCATAGCCCGGGCCGGCGCTTCCGCCATAGGCGATTTCGCAAGGACTTACGAAGGGAAGAGCCTCGAAGGGTTCCTGGCCGACCTCGACAAGGCCGCAGACACGCTGATATCCTCCAGGCCTACAGCCGTGTCCTTGTGGAACGGGGTGCACCATGCCGTGAAGGGGGCTTCCGTATGCGCTTCACTGGACGAGGCCATAGCCACCGTCTCTGCAAACGCCGACAGGTTCGTGGAAGCGTCCTCGAAGGCGGTCGAGAAGATAGCGGCAATAGGCGCCAAGAGGATATGCGACGGGGACACGATCCTCACCCACTGCAACAGCAGCGCCGCTCTGGGCGTCATCAAAGAGGCTCATCGCCAGGGGAAGGACATAAAGGTCTACGCCACGGAGTCCCGCCCGTGGAGGCAGGGCATCCTCACGGTCACAGACCTAGCCAACAGCGGCATAGACGTGACCCTGGTCATAGACAGCGCCGTCCGCAGCGTCATGAAGAGGATAGACAAGATCTTCGTCGGAGCGGACACCATAACCTCGGACGGGGTACTGATAAACAAGATCGGGACCTCGCAGCTGGCCCTGGCCGCCCACGAGAGGAGGGTGCCGTTCTACGTCTGCGCCGAGACGTACAAGTTCTCGCCCATGACCCTTTTCGGGGACATGGTCGTCATCGAGGAGAGGGACATCTCCGAAGTGGTCAAGCCGGGGGAGGTCCCCGACTCGGTGAAAGTATTCAATCCCGTATTCGACAGCACTCCCGGAAGGTACATAGACGCGCTGATAACGGAGGTGGGCATGATATCCCCAGGCTCCGTGTACGGCGTCATGGCCGGGCAGCTGGGCGAAACGGCGTTTTCAAAGGAGTGAACAAGATGGAAAGCTATTCCTACCTGCACCTCGGAGAGCCCGAGGACCCTGAAGAGTACGTGGTCTGCAGATATCGGGTGACCACCGACCTCCCTATGGAGAAGGCGGCGGAGGCTCTGGCCGCCGAGCAGTCGACCGGGACGTGGACCGGGATATCCACCCTGGACAGCGGCATATTCGAGAGGCTGGGCGCGAGGATCGTCAGGATCGAGGGAGACATGGTGACGGTCGAGTTCCCCGCCGACGACTTCAGCATAGAGGTCGGGTCCGTCCCCCAGATACTCAGCGTCATAGCCGGGAACCTGTTCGGCCTGGGCTCGCTCAAAGGGGTGAGGTTGGAGGACGTCTCGTTCCCTCCGTCCATAACTTCGCAGTTCAAAGGCCCCAAGTTCGGGGCGGACGGCCTGAGGAAGGTGCTGGGGCGCCCCGAGAAGCCCCTGGTCGGCACCATAGTCAAGCCCAAGATAGGGCTGTCGCCCGAGAGGACCGCCGACTACGTCTACGAGGCCGGCGCGGGCGGGCTGACGAACTCCAAGGACGACGAGACCCTGGTGGACCAGCCGTTCTGCCCGATAGAGGCGAGGACGGTCGCCGTCGCCGACGCGCTGGACAGGCTGAAGGACGAGGGCCGTCTGATGGTCCATGCAATAAACGTGAGCACCCGCGGGGACAAGATCGTGGAGCTCGCGGAGAAGGTGCAGGGATGGGGCGCCAAGCAGCTGATGGTCGACGTCATCACCTGCGGGTTCGGAGCCGTCCAGGCCCTGGCGGAGGACCCGTCCATAAAGGTCCCGATACACGTCCACAGGACCATGCACGGGGCGTTCACCAAGGACCCGTACCACGGCGTGGCCATGCTGCCGCTGACCAAGCTGGTGCGCATGTGCGGAGGCGACGCCCTCCATATAGGGACGCTCGGCGCAGGGAAGATGTCCGCAGGGGCCCACGACGACGGGAACCTGAAGGCGTGCCTCGGGGACGACGTCCCGTATAAGACCGTCATGCCCGTGTGCTCCGGCGGAGTGTACCCCGGGATAGTCGCGGACATCACCGACCGCGCCGGGATGAACGTGCAGATACAGGCCGGGGGAGGCGTGGCAGGCCATCCCAACGGCGTCAGATGCGGCGCCATGGCCATGAGCCAGGCTGTGGACGCGGCCTTCGCGGGGATACCGGTCGCCGAGTACGCCAAGGACCACAAGGCGCTGGCGATAGCTCTGGAGAAGTGGGGATCGAGATGAAGCTGAAGATAAAAGAGGTAGATGTGGACTCCTCCGAGCCTGGAGTCCTGATACACGACGACGACTGCCTGGAGATAGGGGTGCAGGAAGGGGACCGCGTCAAGATCTCCGGGCCCAAGCCGACCATACTGCTGGTCAGCAGGTCCGACACCCTCATGGAGAGGGGCTTCATGGCCGTCTCTTCCAGCGTCGTGAAGAAGTGCGGGCTCAAGGACGGGGACGTCGTCAACGTCGTATACGCCCCCAAGCCCGACTCCGTGCGCTCCATCAGGAAGAAGATGGACGGGGAGAGGCTGGAGAAGGAGGAGATACATGCGGTCGTGGAGGACATCCTCGAGAGCAACCTGACCAAGATCGAGATCTCCGCCTGGCTCACCGCCCTCTACATCAACGGGATGGACATCGGCGAGATCGCGGACTTCACCGTGGCCATGGCGGAGACCGGGGACATGATCAGGTTCGACAGGACCCCAGTGTTCGACTTCCACAGCCTGGGCGGGGTCCCGGGGAACAAGATCACCCCCATCGTGGTCTCCATAGTGGCGGCCGCCGGGATAATGATCCCGAAGACTTCTTCCCGCGCCATCAGCAGCGCCTGCGGGACCTCCGACTTCGTGGAGACGTTCTGCAACGTGGAGATCGACGCCGAGTCCCTGAAGGAGATAGCCCAGGAGGTCGGCGGCGTGTTCTCGTGGGGAGGGTCAATGAACCTCGCCCCGGTGGACGACATGGTCATCAAGGTGGAGCATCCGCTCGGCATCAACCCCCGGGCGCAGATGCTCGCGTCCATCATGAGCAAGAAGCTGGCCATGGGCGCCACCCACATCGTCGTGGACATCCCCACCGGAGCCGGAACCAAGGTCCCGACCATAGAGGTCGCGAGGCAGTACGCCAAGGACCTCATGGAGCTCGGGGACAGGATAGGGATGCACGTGGAGTGCGCCATAACCTACGCGGACCAGCCCATCGGATACGCGGTGGGGCCGAACCTCGAGGCGAGGGAGTGCATAAGCATCCTCGAAGGGAACAAGCACCCCGCCGCCGTCATCGAGAAGGCCTGCGACTGCGCGGGGATAATCCTGGAGATCGCAGGGATCCCCAACGGCGCGGCCAAGGCGAAGGAGATCCTGGAGTCCGGGGACGCGTACCGCAAGTTCATGGAGATAGTGGTAGCCCAGGGAGGCCGCCCCGACCTGAAGTCGGACGACCTGAAGCCCGGTATGTACAGCTACGAGTTCCGCTCGCCCAAGTCCGGGTACATCCATGCGATAAAGAACAAGGAGATCGTGTCGGTGGCGAAGGCCGCAGGGGCGCCCGCCGACAAGGGGGCAGGGATACTGTTCTCCAAGAAGAAGGGCCAGCGCGTCGAGGAGGGCGAGGTGCTGTTCACGATCTACGCCGACAACGAGGCCAAGCTCAGGCGCGCCAAGGACGTCGCGACCAAGTACCAGCCGATGGACATCGAGGGGATGCTCATAAAGAGGGTCTCCCCGCTGACCGCGAGATGAGGAGGGCCTTCCGCTTCACGGTGGACCTGGACCGGGACGTCAACATCCCCGTTCCGGGACAGGCCGCCGCCGGGTCCTTGGACAGGGGATCCGGCACTGCCCCTCGCTTCTCCTCGGCGGACAGGGGCCTGGACGTCCTCCTGGATGTCCTCGACGACGTCGGGATGAAGGCAACGTTCTTCGTCGAGGGGAGGACGGCGGAGGCTGTCGACTGCTCCCGCCTGTCAGGGCACCGCATAGGCTTCCACGGGTACGACCACGAGGACCTTTCAGGCGAGAGCACAGGCGTAATCCTCTCGTCGGAGGAGAAGGAGGCTGTCCTGAGGAGAGGGTTCGACGCCGTCTCGGACAGGGCGTCCAGGCCCACGTGCTTCCGCGCCCCGTACATGGTCCTCGACGAGCAGGCGCTGTCGATCCTGCCGTCGCTGGGCATCAGGGCGGACTCTTCGGCCTATTCATACGGAGGGTGCGAGCCCTATGCGGTCGGGAAGGGGATCACAGAGTACCCTGTGCCCAAGGCCAAGGACGCGGCCGGAAAGGCCATCGCGGCGTACCTCTGGCCGATGCACGAGGGGAGGCGCCCTCCGGAGGACTATGTGGCCATGGCCTCGGGGGCGGGCTCCTTCATGCTGGCCACGCACACCTGGCACATGTGCGAGCGCAGGGACGGAGGCGCGATGGACCCCTCGGAAGAGCGGGAGAACGCCGAGAAGGTCCGCTCAGTGCTGGTCGGAATCCTCGACGAAGGCTTCGAGCCGCGCCTTGTCGGGGAACGACCCGGCAGAGGTTTTTTTGCCGATTATAGGCGAGGGCGATGTTTTCATAAGGATGTATTCATTGGATATATTCACCATTACCTGTTGTATTTTAGCCTCCATATCTAAACAACTATGAATTGAGGGGGGGGGGAGATACCATCCATGAGGTTCTTTAAGGTAAGTCGAGGCTCTGTGACGGGCTGATCTTCGTATGAATAGCTCCTGTCCGGCGCTTTTGTGTTTCCAGGAACCGGAAGGATCCGCCAGAGGCCGGAGTGGCCCGAGCCCGGATTCGGAGGAGTGAAAATGTTGAAGATCAAAGAGATAGCAATCGTCCTGTTGGCTGTCTTGGCCTCCCTCCCGGCGGAGCTGGAGGTCTGCGGGCACGACGAGTCCTTCAGGAACGTGACCATACCCGAGAGCGTGGTTCTGGACGGAGTCTCGTACAGGGTGACGGCCATCGGGGACTACGCGTTCAAGGGCTACGCCAAGATACGCACCGTGAGCATGCCGCACGTTGAGAAGATCGGCAAGGAGGCCTTCTATGGCTGCACCTACGTCAAGCCGACGGACATGGACAGCGTCAGGTCCATCGGCGTGAAGGCGTTCGCCAGATGCTCTAGCATCGGACCGGTTGAATTCGGCGGCTCGCTCAAGACGATAGGCGCCTACGCCTTCTACGGCTGCAAGTCCCTGGAGTCGGTAGACATCCCGGACATCGTCACATCGATAGGCTCCTACGCCTTCTACAAGTGCTCCGGCCTCTCCGATGTCCAGCTCGGGCCGTCGCTGAAGAAGATAAGCTCCCGCGCGTTCGCGTACACAGCCCTGGAGGAGGTTACGGTCCCAGCGAAGGTATCTTCAATAGGCTCCTACGCCTTCTACGGCTGCTCGGCACTTAGGTCCGTCGACGTCGAGGGTGCCTCCGTGTCGATAGGGGCCTCCGCGTTCGCCTCCTGCCCCGCCCTGGAGCACGTCTCCATGCCGGACGCCATAAAGAAGCTGGGGTCCGGCGCATTCAAGGGCGTGACATTCAAGGACGTCGCCGGGAGCACCCTGAAGCACACCGCCAAGGCCCTCTCAGGGAAGGCCTTCGAGGGATCCGGCTGCGTATTGGTCGAGGTCGCCGCATAACCATAAGCCATCAACCTGGCGAAGGGCGGGGAGACCCGTCCGCCTTTTATTCATGTTCGGGCGTCGGCCTCATGTGGCAGTCGCCCTCGCCCGGACATTCACGAATCATCTGCATCCTGCCGCCGGCCGTCTTCCGTCAGACGCAGCCGCACGCTCGCGAGCGCGTTCTACGCCGCAGGGCATGTGGGGAGCTGGGCTATGAGGGGCTGGGATCGGAGGGCCCAACCCTTACTCGGCCTGACGGAAGGACAGAGGAGCGAGTCGTTTTAGCCGGTGCAGTATGCAGGGTACCTTGTTACAATACGAGAGTCAGGGATGCGCGCACACGAGCAATCAGACTTTGTTCATGCCGATAAGCTCGGGGTTGACGAATGTGCCTGGAAGGTCCTTTCCATGCTGGAGAGCCTTCGGCACGGTTCCTGGACGCGCCTCATTATTTTTAGATATATTGAATGTTGAAGTCCGAGGTGCTCCTGCCGGGACTAACGTGCTTCAGACGGGCAGGGACCCTGATCGTCAGGTGGGAACGGCAGTATCTGAACGCATCCAGGTCCCAGGCCGCCAGTCCTGGAAGCTCTATCGATTCCAGAGGACAGCAACTGAAGGCTTCCCATCCCAGCCTCTTCACCGACTTGGGCACGGAGACGAAGGACATTTTCGTGCATCTGCAGAACACACATCTGTCAATTTTTTCGAGGGACTTTGATATCACAGCATATTTCAGGGACTCGCAGCTCTCAAACGCTTCTTCCTCCAGCACGGTCACCGAGTCCGGTATCTCGATCGATACCAGGGATCTGCAGGATTTGAAGGCGGCTTTGTGGATCTCCCTGAGCTGGTTCGGCAGGGCGACAGAGACCAGGCCACAGTTATCGAAGGCTCCTTTGCCGATGACCAGCACCGATTCAGGCATCGTGACGGAGGCCAGTGAGCGGCAAGAACTGAACGAATAGTCTTCGATTTTAACGATTGAGTCCGGAATCTCTATCGAAAGAAGGGAACTGCACATGTAGAATGCCCCCTCGCTAATGCATGTGACCGAGGCAGGGATGTCCACAGCGGTCAAATTATCGCAATAGGAAAATGCATCTTTCCCTATCTAGGTCACTGTGTCGGGAATCTTGAAAGTCGTGTGCCGGCAATAGCTGAATGCCGATTCCCCTATCTCCACCAGGCTTTTCGGGGCATCGAAGCGTCCGTTCTCTTTGCATTTCCAGTTCTGCGGGAACCTTATGATCTTCTTCTTGTCGATGTCGTACACGACTCCGTCTATTGACGTGTAGTTGGGGTTCCCGGCATCGACGTCCACGCGCTCTAAGCTGATGCAGTATGAGAACACGTTCCGCCCTATGCTCTTGACAGATGCCGGCAGTTTTATCGATACAAGAGATCTGCATTGGTAGAACATAAGATTTTCAATCGATTCCACTTGGCTTGGAATCTCTATCTTTTTCAGAGATTGGCAATCTGAAAAAGCCCCCTTTCCTATAGACCTCACGGATTCCGGAAGGTTCACCGAGACCAGCGACTTGCACTCTGAGAATGCCCTCTTCCCTATTTTTTCCACCGTGTTAGGAATCTCTACGGTCATGAGGCGGGCGCACCTCTCGAACGCATTGTCCGCTATGGACGTCACTTTGTGCCCTCTGTATTGGCTCGGTATCCTGATGTCGGCATCTTCTCCGACGTATTTGAGGACCGTCGCCTCGAACCCTTCCGCGTTCAGCACCAGCCCTTCCGGTACCGGCTCAGCCTTCGCCGGCCTAGGCTTGGAAGCGCGAGGCGCCTCTGGTTTAGGCGGCTCGGGCGCCGGAGCCTTCGGTGCGGGCGCCTCTGGAGCGGGAGGCTCGGTCTCCGGGCGGTTTTCCTCGGCATCCTCCGACCCGCACATCCTTTCGAAAAGGGACCTCGCTGTCCGGACGTCCACCTTCGCCTGCTTGGAGGCCATGGCGGCAGCCTCCTCCGGCGAGGCGTCCCCTCTGAGGAGCTTGGAGACGACCGCGGGGCAGACCCTGGCCATCGTGCGGTACGCGGATATGTCCTCCTTGGGGAACCTCTGCTCTATAAGGTAGCCCGTGAGGGATAACGGGTTCTTTGAGAACTCCTCCTTGCTCTTCGACTCGAATATGGCCCTGAAGCTCCCGCCTGCCATGCCCCATAATGTCCTCCATGGGTTATAACAGGTTACCAGGCTTTCGGCAGGACGGTGCACATCTGTCAGACCTCCTCCTTCTCGCGGTCGCCGTAGGCATGAGGTTGCGTGCGCGCACAGTGCTCAATTTATCCCTCGGCGACGGGCATGGGCCCGCATGGAGACTGGATCGCCTGGGAAGAACCCCCTCGAGAGGCCATACGAGGATCTCAACGCGAAGGACATACTGTGCCGCAGGCGCATCCTGGCCTGGATAAAGATGTTCCTGGACGGGGCGGATCACGGGAGGGTCCATGACCTGTGCTAGATGTTCGAGCCGCAGGCGGACATCCAGATGGCCAAAGGCCTCCCGACGGAGATGAGGACGTTCGGCGGCCGCATCCTTCTGGATTCCGCCTTCGAGTGCGGGACGCCCAGCGGCGGGAGGGAGCATCTTTACGTCGAGGTCCAGAAGAGCCCGTACACGGAGTACGACCTGGGGAAGAGGCAGGAGTTCTACGCCCACGTCCTGATGGCGCTGCAGCAGGGGAGGACGTTCAAGGGGGACGACTACAGCGGCCTGGTCAGAGCCGACTTCCTCTGGATCATCGTCTGCCCGAGGGCCAGGGACAGGGGGAAGAAGACAGTGTACTGGGACGCGGCCAGGTGCATGCAGGACGGTCGGGAGGATGTCGTCCCGTCCGGGATGAGGGCCCGCATCACGGTGGTCAACCTCTGCCATCCCGACAAGGCGAAGGACGGCCTAACCAGGCTCCTGAGCGTGCTGTTCTTCCCTGAGCTTACGCTGGAAGAGAGGGAGAGACGCCTGAGGGAAGACTATAACATCGTGATAGACGAATTAATGAGGGAGTGCCTCAGGAGAGTGGGCATAATGGGATACAGGGAAGAGCTGATAGAAGGCATGGTGGCTACCGCGAGGGCGGAGGGCCTGGAGGAAGGGATGGAGAAAGGAATTGAGAAAGGGATTGAGAAAGGGATTGAGAAAGGGATTGAGAAAGGGATGGAGAAGGGCAGGAGCGAGGAGAGGGCCAGGACCGTCAGCAGGTACGTCCAGACCGTCGCTGGCATGCTCTCCAAAGGCCTCACGTCCGAGGAGGCCATGAGCCTGGTCCCCGAGGACATCGCCGAGGACGTCCGCAAGGCTATGGCGGCATCCGCCGTGCGAGGGGAAAGTCCCTCCTCCAACCGGGGCTCTCCGTACCATCCCCATGCTTTCAGCGGGGAGCCCCTGCGCCTCATCGCGCGAAGAGCGGATTTCGATAGTTAATATAAAGAAAGGGAATCCGTTATCGCACACCAACAGGTGTTCAAATGACTACCAAGCTCATTCTGGGAAAGGACGTTTCCGAGGAGATCTACGCAGAGCTGAGGCAGAGGATAGACGCGCTCAAGGTCAAGGGGACGGTCCCCGGACTGGCCGTGATCCTCGTCGGCGACGATCCCGCATCCCAGGTCTATGTCCGCAAGAAGGGCGAGATGTGCGAATCGCTGGGGATGCGCTCGGTCACCGTCCGCATGCCCGCGGAGACCACCCAGGACGAGCTCATGGCAAAGGTGGCGGAGCTCAACGCCGACCCGTCCATCCACGGATTCCTGGTCCAGCTCCCTCTTCCGAAGCATCTCGACGAGAAGCAGGTGATCAACGCAATCTCTCCCTCCAAGGACGTGGACTGCTTCCATCCCGAAAACGTGGGCCGCATGCTCATAGGGGAGCCGACCTTCCTTCCGGCGACCCCTGCAGGAGTCCAGCAGATGCTGGTAAGGTCCGGCGTGGAGACCGGCGGGAAGCACGTGGTAGTCGTGGGACGCAGCAACATAGTCGGCAAGCCTATGGCCGCGATGATGGTCCAGAAGGGCGCGGGCGCCGACTCCACCGTCACGGTGGTGCATTCGCGCACGAAGGGCCTCGCCGATATTATAAGACAGGCCGACATACTCGTAGTGGCGATAGGGAAGCCCCGCTTCGTCACCGCGGACATGGTGAAGGAGGGCGCAGTGGTCATAGACGTGGGCACCAACAGGGTCGACGACCCCTCCCGCCCCAGCGGCAGCAGGCTCGTAGGGGACGTGGACTTCGACGCGGTCAAGGACAAGGCCTCCGCTATAACGCCGGTCCCGGGAGGCGTCGGGCCGATGACCATCTGCATGCTCATGGCCAACGCCGTGAAGGCCGCCGAAGACGCCTGCGGGAGGGGACCGCAATGATAAGGGAGTGCGAGGAGCACGGATATTTCCGCAACGAGGTCTGCCCGTACTGCGGCGCCGAGGGCAAGTTCATAATGTCTGACTACGAGGTGGAGAAGCTGGGAAGGTCCCTGGCGGGCATACTCAGGCACCGCAAGAACGACCCGGACATGGACTCCCAGGGGTTCGTGTCCCTCCGCGAGGTCCTCAGCATCGTGAAGTCCCGCAACGGGCGCATGGAGTGGCTCAGGACCAGGCACATAGAGGCCCTGGTCGACACCGACCCGAAGGGGAGGTACATGATAGTCGGGGGCAAGATCAAGGCCACGTACGGCCACACCGTCCAGCTGGACATCAGGCTGGACAACCAGAACATACCGGAGACGCTGTTCTACCCCGCGACCCCGGAGGAGGCCTCCTTCCTGGAGGAGTCCGGGATATACCCGTCCGACAGGGCGATGGTCCATCTGTCGCTGACGTACAAGGACGCCTTCAAGGCCGGGTCCGTGCGCGTCGACGAGCCGGTGATCCTCGAGGTGGACACCGACACGTGCATCGACATGGGGTACGACATAGGGAAGGCCGCGCGCACGGTGTTCTTGTGCAGGCACGTGCCCCCGGACGCGATATTCGAGGCCGACCCAGACGACTACATAGACCAGGAAGACGAGGAGGACGATTGAAGATGACATATGTTCTTAGACCGGACGAGGTCCGCGAGAAGTACGGCCCCATGTTCTGCAAAGGGTTCTACACCCTCGTGGACGAGGAGAACGGGGTGGCGCAGATCATAGAGAGATGCTCCGGGCAGGGTCCCGCCGAATGGGACACCGTCAACAGGAGGCGCACCAAGGGCGTAGCCACGGACGTCAGGATGAAGTCCGGCATGATGGTCATGGACGCGGTCATCGGCGAGGGCGACCTGAGGTTCGGCCCCGCGCAGGCGGACACCGGAGGCCAGGGGCTGAAGGCGATCAAGGTTGAGGGGAGCGAGGTCCGCACCACCTGGTACGGCATAGCCGGGGCCTCCGTGGGCATAGGCGCGTGCATCCCCCAGTGCCCCGATGTCATCCGCACCGAGTATCCCGACGACTTCAAGATAGGGGGAGCGCACAGCGCCCACGTGGACATCATAACTCCGAAGCTAGTGCGCGTGATAATAGGGGTCGACGACACCGACACCAAGGAGAAGGGCGCCTCGTGGGTCACCTCGATGAAGATGGGCGCCCAGTGCCCCGTGGGCAAGCTCCTGGAGCACAAGATCGTGCAGCTCAACCCGAAGGCCCCCAACAAGACCACGAACTGCTGCGCCACAGCGGTGTCATTCGCCGTGAAGGAGGAGGAGATCCCGGCGCTGATCGAGTTCGCCACCGAGTTCGTCAGGAAGGAGACCTACTCCGACGACACCGTCATCACGGTCTTCAAAGGCCTGAAGGTCCCGGAGGCCCTCAGGGAGTTCGGATGGAGCTGCAAGAGCGTCCTGTACAAGCCCGAGGACGCCATCCGCATCGCCGAGGAGAACGGGGTGCAGGTGATCAGCGTCACCGGCATGAAAGGGGTCATCGGAGCGGTGGCCGCCGTGGGATGCTTCGACATGGGGGAGGCGGCGGCAGGCGTTCCCGAGGACTTCGAGTGATCACATGGAGTTCCCGCGGATAGTGAACGACCGGATATACAAGACGTACGAGGCCCGCATCGAGAAAGAGGTCAAGGAGTGCGAGATCCCCCAGCACCTGGCCGTCATAATGGACGGCAACCGCCGCTACGCCCGCGAGGTCATGGGCACGGACGACGTGAACAAGGGCCACGAGCGCGGGAAGGAGAAGCTCAGGGAGGTCCTGGACTGGTGCATCGACCTGGACATAAAGTACCTCACGGTGTACGCCTTCTCGATGGAGAACTTCAACCGCGAGGGGAGCGAGGTCGACTACCTGATGTCGATCCTGTCGGACGCCCTGAGGGAGTTCGCCGACGACAAGCGGGTGGAGAAGTACGAGGTCGCCATCCGCGTGATAGGGGACGTCTCTCTCCTTCCGGAGTTCGTGAAGGAGTCGATGGAGTACGCGTACGAGAAGACCAAGGGCTACAGCAGGTACTTCCTGAACCTCGCCATAGCCTACAGCGGCCGCCAGGACATCACGGAGGCGGTCCGCGCCATATCCCAGGACGTCCTGGACGGGAAGATATCGGTGGACGACATCGACGAGGGGATGATAAGCGAGCGCATGTCCATGTCGGACATCCCCGACCCGGACCTCGTCCTCCGCACCTCGGGGGAGATCCGCGTGTCCAACTTCCTGCTGTGGCAGATAGCCTATTCCGAGCTGTACTTCACCGACGTCTACTGGCCGGGTTTCAGGTACATAGACCTCCTGAGGGCGATAAGGACGTACCAGCAGCGCCACAGAAGGTTCGGGAAGTGAGAGATGCCCCGCTGCGACGCGATATTCCTCCACGCCCCCAGCGTCTACGACTTCCGCAGGAAGCCCATATTCTACGGCCCGGTCAGCGACGTCATCCCGTCCTCGCCCGTGTTCGAGATGTACCCCGTGGGTTTCATGACCATCTCCTCCCACCTGGAGGCGGCGGGGTTCAGGACGAGGATAGCCAACATAGCCGTCCAGATGCTAGCAAGCGACAGGTTCGACGCGGAGAAGAAGATAAAGGGCCTCGACGCGGACGTGTTCTTCATCGACCTGCACTGGATGCCGCACGCCCACGGGGCCTTGGAGCTGGCCAAGATAGTCAAGAGGCTCCATCCGGAGTCCAAGGTTGAGCTCGGCGGGCTGACGTCGTCCTACTTCCACGAGGAGCTCATCCGCCGCCCGGAGGTGGACATGGTCATGCGCGGGGATACCACAGAGGTCCCGACCGTCATGATGATGGAGGCCCTACAGAAGGGCGGCGACCTGTCGAAGGTGCCGAACCTGACGTGGAAGGACGGGTCCGGGAAGGTCCGCGTCAACGACTTCGGCTATTCCCTGGAGTCTCTGGACGAGGTCATCTTCGACTACGGCACCATGATAAAGTGCACCATGCGCAACATGGATGTCAAGGGGGCGCTGCCGTGGTACGGGTGGGACAAGGTCCCCCTGACCTCCGTGTTCACCGTCAGGGGATGCTCCGTGAACTGCGCCGAGTGCGGGGGCTCGCACTACGCCAACGGGAAGGTCGTCTGCAGGAAGGCGCCGGCGTTCAGGAGCCCGGAGAGGCTGGCGGACGACATGGAGATGATACAGTCCTACTTCGACACGCCGGTGTTCATAGTCGGAGACCTCAGGCAGAGGGGGATGTCCTACGCGGAGCGCTTCCTGGAGGAGTGCCGCGCCAGGAGGATAAGGAACCACGTGGTGGTGGAGCTGTTCAACGGCGCCACGCCGGAGTACTTCCAGATGCTGGACAGGACCTTCGAGGGAGGGTGGTCCATAGAGTTCTCCCCCGACTCCCATGACGAGAAGGTCAGGTTCGCGCTAGGGAAAGGTTACACCAACGAGAACATAGAGAAGACGGTGGCCGCGTCCTTCAGGAACGGGTGCAGCAGGTTCGACCTGTTCTACATGAACGGCCTCCCGTTCCAGGACAGGGAGTCCGCCCTGGACAGCGCGAGGGCCGCAGAGCGCCTCTGGAGCCTGGTCGGCCGCGACGACCGCCTGTTCATCTACAACGCCCCGTTCGCGCCGTTCGTCGACCCCGGCAGCCGCGCCTTCGAGGAGCCGGAGAAGTGGGGCTACAGGCTCCGCGCCCGCACCCTGGAGGACCACAGGAAGCTTCTCGACAGCCCCTCGTGGAAGCACGTGCTCTCCTACGAGACGGAATGGATGACCCGCGACGACGTAGCAGAGATATCCTACGACGCGGCGAACATCCTGGCCCGGGCGGAGCACGGCGCAGGCCGCATAGACGACGCCGAGCTCAAGGGGAGGACGGAGAGGACGGAGTTCGCCAGGGAGCTCATGCACCGGGTGGACAGGATACTGGAGATCCCCGACGAGGAGGAGAGGGAGGCCCGCCTATGGGAGACCAAGGACGAGGGCACCAGGATGATGAACTCCACCGTCTGCAACAAGAAGGACCTCGACTGGGAGACGGGCTCCATCTGGAGCAACGCCCCCCGCATCGGGGTCTCGCTGCTGAAGTCGTTTTTCAAGCGTCGATCGTCTCTTGCTCATGCTGCGGGACTTAGCGATGGTCTCGTCCACCGCGGCTATCACTGACGAGCGGAGGCCGCCGTCCTCCAGCGCCTTTACGCCCACGATGGTCGTCCCGGCGGGGGAGCAGACCTCGTCCTTGAGCTGGTCGGGGTGCTTCCCGGTCTCCAGGACCATCTTGGCGGCCCCGAGCATGGACTGGGCCGCCAGCCTTATCGAGTCGGAGCGGGACAGCCCGTTGAGAACCCCCGCATCCGCCATGGCGTCGATGACCATGTACATGAAGGCGGGCGAGCTCCCGGCGATTCCGGTTATCGCGTCCATGTCCGACTCGGGCACCTCGACCGCCAGGCCCACTGCCTCCAGCATCTCGGCCACCTGGTCCTCCTCGTCGGCCGTGAGCCCGGGGCCGCAGGCGTAGCCCATGGCGCCCTCGAGGACCATGCAGCAGTGGTTGGGCATGACCCTGACGATTTTTGATCTCGGGGCGTAGCCCTTCAGGGACTCGACGGTGAGGCCGGCGACTATGCTGACTATGACCTTCCCCACGCAGTCGAGGCCTTCGGCGAAGACCTCCGGGACGTTCTTCGGCTTGACTGCCAGGACCAGCATGTCGGCCTTCTTCGACATATCTGCGGCGGTCTCGTACATGCTTATGCCGTACGTCTCCCACATCCGGATGCGGGTCTTCTCGGACGGGGCGCACGCGACCACCTGGTCCCTGGAGAACACGTTCTTCTGGATCAGCCCGCCTATCAGGGCCTCGGCCATCTTTCCTGCGCCTATGAATCCTATCGTCATGCGCTGCCGTATTTTCTCAGGATAGATAATACCGACCTAGAGGCTCACTGTCGTGCATCAATCTTCGCTTCGTTGCGTTCCGGATGACCCCTGTCGTCTCTCGCCGAAGATCCTCGAGGACAGTGGGGGACACCTCAAGAGAGATGCCATCTGCCATTATTCAAGCTCGATTGAACTGGCGTCTTGGATGATAGGTTTAAGACTTCTGGTTTGCATAACGTCGTGTGCATGCTTTGGTCGTTTGTCCAACTATCTCCTGCGAGACCAGAGGGGAAGACGGTTCCGAACAAATTATATCAGCTGATTCTATAAACTTATCAGGTCAATCCGAGTTCGGGCCCATTCCGGCCGTCTGGTCCAACTCCGGCTGGTGCTCTCTGAACGTGGGCGGCAACTGGAACAACGGCTCCAACGCCGGTCTCGCCAACGCGAATGGCAACAACAGCCTTTCGAACTCGAACTCCAACATCGGGGCCCGCCTGGCATGCGGCATCGCGACTGTCTATGATAACAAGATCATGCTCGGATGCGACCTTGCCCCTTGGCAGAAAAGAGATGCAAGCGACAGTCGTTCGGTTGGTAGGAACGGAAAGGGATCCTCGAACGAAGACCGGACTGATGTCAGTAGGTTCCCTAAGGCGGAAGTGAAATGAGGAGCATCGGAAATCTATGGTCCCATGTTGTGGACATGGACAACCTCGAAGAAGCGGCGAGGCGGGCGTGCTGCTCGCGGAAGGACCGGGCAGAGGTGGAGGATTTCCTGAGCGACAAGGAGGGCAAGCTATCCTGCTTGAAGGAGCTGCTGGAGAGCGGCTGGTACCGTTCTTCCGAGTACCGCATGTTCATCGTCAACGAGAAGGGGAAGGAGAGGCTGGTCGCAGACCTTCCGCTGTATCCCGACAGGATAGTCCACTGGGCCGTATGCCTCGTCGCGGAAGGGCCTCTGAACCGGAAGCTGATAGACCAGACGTTCGGGTCAAGGCCAGGGACCGGATACCACGACGCCGTCCGGCTGGTGTCCGACTATATCGCAAGGGATGCGAGGATAAAGTTCGTTCTGTCCGTGGACATCAGGCACTTCTTCGCATCTATAGACAAGCAGGTCCTGAAGTGCAAGCTCAGGGCGGTCCTGAAGGACCGCCATCTGCTGAGGCTCCTGGATGCTATAATCGACGACTACAGGCTGTCTGGGATACCTATAGGCAACAGGACCTCGCCGATGCTGGCAAACCTTTACCTTTCGGAGATCGACCATCTCCTGAAGGAGGAGCATCATTGTCATTATTACGTCCGCTATATGGACGATATCGTGATCCTCGGGTACTCCAAGCCATGGTTGCACAGGATAAGGGACGTCTTATCGGGGTATCTCGAAGACATCGGCCTGACCATGAAGAGCAACTGGCAGGTGTACCCCATCGATTCGAGGGGAACATCGTTCCTCGGATACCGCATATTCTCCGATCATGTCCTTCTGAAGAAGGACACGAAGTCGAGGATGAAGCGGGCCGCAGGAAGGATAGCAGAGAGACTGGAGGACCCCGACTATGTCATGGACCGCCATGACCTGGGGGTCGTGAATTCCTACCACGGGTGCTGAAATGGTGCGACGGCGTCAACCTCGAGCGTACCGTTCTGGCGCCTCTGTGGGATGCCAATGAAAAGAACAAAGGAAAACAAGGAGAGATTGAATGATGAAAGACAAAAGGATGGCCATTATGGCTCTTCTTTCGGTGCTACTGATGGCATTCACGCCATTGGCCGTAGCCGGCAGCGGTTCCGACGCGGTTTCGTCCGGCGGCGTGTCGCCATTACCGGAGCCTGTGGACTACATGTACGTTTTAACCACAGATTCGAACAACATTCAGATAACGAGCGTCAAGGCTTCGGTGAACGGGTCTGCATTGGAAGTGAAATCGTCCGCGAGGACTTCGTCGGCGTCGATACCTGATTTCTGGGCGTTCGACAGGAACACTGGGATGGGGCCGTTCAACTCGTTCTATGCGGCTATCAACCTGTATTCAGGCTCTGGTCTCGGCACAGATAACGGGGAGACAAAGCTGAGCAACATCGCAGGCGCGATAGCTTTCGTTTTGGATCCCTACGATTTATCCAAGACGCTGAAGGGGACTGTGTTCGATAAGACGAAGTACAACGTAATGCTGATAGTCCCGACGGTCTACTGGAAGGCCGACGGAACCACGCTGTACCTGTCGAGCTCGTCCAGCTACAATGCCGGCGGGACGTCCGTGTCCGGAATGATAGCATATGCGCACTCCGCAGGGGACGGTAAGGCGTTCACTAACGTCTATCCGTATATCGGCATAGGCGTGTACGAGGCATCCCTTGACAGCGGGATGCTGCTCTCCAAGAGCGGCATGGCGCCTGCTGCGAGCAAGACGAACGACCAGTTCAAGGGCTATGCGGATGCCCTCACGCCCGCGGCGAACTCTGACTACCAGCAGTGGAACTTCTACCAGTGGACCCTGTACAAGATGATGGCGTACACGGTCATGGGCACCAAGAACTCCCAGATGATGATGGGGAGCGGGCCTGTCAGCGGGTCGTCCGCTTCCACCACCGGTCTGGCCGACTCCGCGGGGCCGTACGCCAGCGCTACTTCCTCGTACTCCAAGCTGTTCATCGAGAACTCCTGGGGGTCTCTGTTCGAGTTCGTGGGCGACACGGCGTTCAGCGACGGGGCCCTCTGCACCGGCAACGCGCTCGGCGGCACCACTCTGGACAGCGCGGGTGCGAGGCAGACTTCCGCCGGTGCGTCCCTGCCGCCGCATGGATGGATCTCCGGCGCCAGCGCCTCGTCCGAGACCTGGGACCTCCCGGTCTCGTCGCAGTCGTCCGACAACAGTTCCGACTTCTCTGCTCCGGGCGACTACGTCTGGTCCGTCTCCGGCTGGCGCTCTCTGTTTGTGGGCGGCCGCTGGGACTACGGCTCCTCCGCCGGTCTCGCCTACGCGGATGGCGACTTCAGCCTTTCGTTTTCGATCTCCGCCGTCGGGGCCCGCCTGGCCTACGTCATGGCCGCCGATGCGGCGGCCCTGATACAGGTGCAGTACACGTACCATCCCAATAGCGAAGCCGGATCACCAATGGTTCTGAACCAATCGATCCTTGAGCCTGTGCATGATTGCATGTTTGACGCCCCCCGGGGGAAGGCGTTCTCGGGATGGAATACGGAGGCTGATGGAACAGGCATACAGTATTCCTATCGCGACATCCACATCCCGTCGGCGAGTGAAGTCAGTAGTGGAATATCTCTCTACGCTCAATGGGAGGATGTTTCTGGTGTTATCCCCGAAGGAAAAGAGTATATGTACGCGCTGTCCACGGACGATGCCAACATCGCTGTTACGAAGGTACAAGCGTCTGAGAACGGTTCTCGTCTGATGGACATATATTCTGGAACAAACACGAAGAAAGGTAACATAGACGGTTATTGGGACTTTGACCGCATCACCGGCATGGGGCCGTTCAATTCGTTCTATGCGGCCATCAACATCAAAAGCGGCAAATTTGTCGACAGCGGGGAGACCAAGCTGAACTCTGCGGTTGGGACTATAGCGTTCGTATTGAACCCGTACGACCTGTCAAAAACCATAAAGGGGACCGTATACACGAAGAGTGACTACAACGTCATGCTGATAGTACCAACGGTTTACTGGAAAGTCGAAGGGATTACGCTGTACCTTTCGAGTTCGCCGAGCTATGGTGCAGGCGGGACGTCCGTGTCCGGCATGACGGCCTACGCCCACTCCGCAGGAGACAACAAGGCGTTCACAAACGTCTATCCGTACATAGGGATAGGCGTGTACGAGGCGACAGTCTCGGATGGAAAGCTCCTGTCAATGAGCGGCCAAAAGCCTACAGCAAGTAGGACGAACGACCAGTTTAAAACGTATGCAGATGCGCTCGTCCCTGCAGCGAACTCCGATTACCAGCAATGGAACTTCTATCAGTGGACCCTGTACAAGATGATGTCGTACACGGTCATGGGAACCAAGAACTCCCAGGCGCTGATGGGCGACGGGCCAGTTAGCGGGTGGTCCGCTTCCATGACCGGCCTGGCCGACTCTGCAGGGCCGTACGCAAGTGCAACTCCTTCGTACTCTAAGATTCTAATAGAGAACCCCTGGGGTTCTTTGTACGAGTCCGTAGGCGACACATGTTTTTACGACCGCGAGATTTACACTGGAAATGCCTTGGGTGGCCAGAATCTGGGGAACCAGGTGTCGACTGGATATAGTATACCTGAGCTAGAAAAGGGTTGGATAAGTACCACTTATATGGCTTCTGAATTGTGGGATCTGCCGAAATCGTACCAGTCTTCCGACAACAGCTCCAGCATTTTTGCTCCGGGCGATTACAGCTGGTCTGGTCCTGGCTGGTGCTATCTGTATGTTGGCGGTTGCTTTTATAATATATCCCCAGCTGGGATTGCCTCTGCATCCTGCGATACCAATTTCTCGTATTCACACGGATCCGTCGGGGCTCGTCTGGCCTACGTCATGGCTGACGATGCAGTTGCTCCTGCGATGTATAAAGGTGGACTCGCTTACATTTCAGTATCAGGAGGGGTGACCGTCTCAGACGTTGACAGTCAGACTTCCGCCGTGGTTATGCTCGGATCGGTGGACGGCAAAGAGGTGGCATCGATAGACGACAGGGTGATGCAGGCTCTGACGTCCTCGTCTACGATTGTCTACGGGTATCCCGGCACCGAGCGGTTTTTCGCCTCATATCCTTTTTATAAGGCGATAATTTCATCCTATCTGGAGGACGAAGATGGGGGATCAGACGGCAACGAGGCCGGCTGGGTCTTTTATATGAACGGCGAGGATGGCACCCTTCAGCTATTCAATGTCAATGGCGGATATTGTTACGCAGACGCCGTCGGATATAAAGGATCGGAAACCGTTATCGAGATAATCATCGGAGATGGCATCGATGAGGTGAAAGCAGGGTCTTTTAGCTCGTTGAAAAGCGTAGCCCGTGTCAAGGTGGGGCCTGATGTCAAGACCATCGGACAGGGAGCGTTCGATGGTGTAAGCCTGCAGTCGATTTATTTCGCAGGGAATTACACTCCAGGTTTAGATTACAAGTTCATTACAGGAAACGTGGAGGATCACTATGGGGGAGATGGCATCAACAAGCATCTTCTGTTGTTCCATTCTGCTGGCGACCTCACATGGGACGGCATCGACGTATATGATCCCTCGGCCACCTCTCTAGCAGATCTGTGGTCCAATGCTGAGAAGCGTGCTGGAGAAGAGTTAAATGCGTGGATAGAAAGACAATGGAATGGCTGGATGCGCCCAGTACTAACTTATGGCGATGTAGACATAACCAATCCCGTAGATAATTTCAATCATAACGGCGCCCTTGGTATAAAGTATCACACCAGTGGCGAGGTTGATGATGAGTACTATGTCAACGGATATGAAAGCGACTGTTCAGATAGAATAGTCATACCTGGCGACATCTTTTTTGTTCATTATCGTCCGAATGATGCTGTAGTCAAACATGGTGAAATAACATCAATAGGCGCTGGTGCTTTCAATTCTCGCCAATCCTCTGCGCTGAAGAGTATAACTATTCCCGCAACAGTCAAGACAATCAACAAGAATGCCTTCAGCGGTTGCGTCAATTTGGAAACGCTGTTCTTCCTAGGCGAGATGCCTACAATAATTGGGGAAATCGACGGATCATTGGTGCCTAAAGATGACTGTGTGGTCGTCTATACTAATGCTTTCGGAAACAACGTTCCGTTAGAACTGTGGGGCCATGAGGCTAAGATGGCGGCGGAGGTCGACGCGGACTCGATGCAGACAGTAGACGATTGTAAAATGTACTACACCCTTAGCCAGGACAGGACCGCCATTGTCGGGAAGCGTCAATCCGCTGAATCCGACAGTGTCTCCAACACGAGCGGCTTCGAGGGAACGGTGGCCAGGATACCTGATTTTGTCTACAACGCCACCCTTCTTCCGTACAAGGTCATAGGCTTCGACCGCTACGCATTCTACAAGAACGCCAACACCAAGACTATTGTTTTCGGTGAGTATGTCGGCGAGGGGGAGACGAACGATCGTCCTGCGGTACAAGACTGCACCTTCCGCGAGATGGTCAGCTTGGAGAAGATCAGGGTCACTGGAGGCAACGAGCATTACTACGCTTCCTATGGTATTCCTGAGCCGATCGAGTATCTATATGCGATCAAGACCGATTCGAATAATGTCAAGGTTGAGAAGGTGCAGGCATCCGAGAGCGGATCACCGTTGAGAGATGTTTACAGCGATACTAACACCAAGGCTGGATACATAGACGACTACTGGAATTTTGATGCGATCACCGGCATGGGGCCTTTCAATTCGTTCTACGCTGCGATCAATATCACTGGCGGAAGTCCGTATGATGCTAACGATGAATACATGCGCGATGCCAAGATGAGCCAAGATGCTGGCAAAATCGCCTTCGTTCTGGACCCTTATAACTTGTCGATGACGCTTGGCGGCACAGAGTTTAAAGCTGATGATTATAACGTCATGCTGATTATTCCTACAGTGTATTGGAAGTCGGAGAATAATGTGCTTTATCTTTCTAACTCTCCCAGTTACACGGCAGGAAGTATTTCGGTGTCCGGCATGCTGCCACATGCGCATACGGCCAGTAAAGTTAGCTCGAGTTTCTGGACAACATACTCAGATGTTACATACCCATATATGGGGATAGGGGTGTATGAGGCATCTGTCGACAACGAGAGGTTACTTTCGAAGAGCGGGGTAGTACCCACGGCGAACAAGACCTGCGACGATTTCAGGTCTTATACGAATAATTTGACGCCAGAAGCGAATTCCGACTATCAGCAGTGGAATTTCTACCAGTGGACTCTGTACAAGATGATGTGCTATACCGTTATGGGGACCAAGAACTCCCAGATGCTGATGGGCGACGGGCCTGTGAGCAATTCGTCCGCATTGATGACCGGGCTAGCCGATTTAGCTGGCCCATATGGCATGGCAACGCCCTCGTATTCTAAGCTGTTCGTAGAGAACCCTTGGGGATCTCTATCTGAATATGTAGGGGATACAGCCATCAAAGATGGTACACTGTATGCTGGCAACTATCTAGGTGGCAGAAGTCTTGTACCCGAAGGCAATCTGCCATCTATCGACATTGTTCTGCCGTCTAGTGGTTATATTACCGGGACGCAGACGAGTTCGAAGATATGGGATTTCCCTTGCTACTCGGAGTCAACCAACAACAATTCTAATTATGGTGTCCCTGGAGATTACGTTCGGTCTGATACAGGTTGGTGTTCTTTATCAGTGGGCGGCGCATATAGTTATGGGAAATCTGACGGCGTGGCTTTTGTCTATGGTTACCAGGCAGATAACCCAAGTCCGCTTTTTGGTTCTCGTCTGGCTTATATGATGTCCGAAGATGCGGTAATTAAGAATCAGGACACCAAATGGGTGCTTTATAGGACATACGATGAACTGAAGTTCCAGGTGAATATAGCTGGGGAGGATCTCAAGTTCGATGGGTTCTCTTCGATGTCCTATCGTTCCAATGATGGCAGCGAGCTGGAAGGAGATCCCCGTTTCACGGCATCCGGTGAAATCAAGGCTGAGAACACAGCGACCATAACGTACGCATTCTCCGATAAGGGCAGGTTCACTGACGGGGAGTACATGGAACTCGTAGTCAGTCTCGCCTGCCCTGCCGACGTCTCTCAGAATCGCAAGGTCTCTCTGAGGCTTTCTCCCACCGGGAGCGAGACGGACCTCGTGCTGTACTACGGCTCTTTTGACCCGAAGGAGGTCATCGAGGTCGGAAGAAGCGGTGTGATCACCCTGGCAGGTCTGGCTCTTGAAGACACATCCGTCTCTTCCAAAGGCGCGATGACTCTTATCAAGGCGCCCAGCAATCTCAGCAAGTTCGTCATTAACAAGAATGCAGTCATCATAGAGAGATACGCCTTTGCTGGAAGTTCCATATCCGTAGCAGACATTGGCAAAGTCGACATAATTGGGTCTCATGCTTTCTATGACTGCATTAATCTTACGAAGATTGTAAGGTCTAGTACCAACCCTCTCTACGTCGAGGATTCAGCCTTCGAGAACTGCCATGGGCTGGCCAACAGCGCGAGCTTGGTGGCGAGATCTGTGTACATTGGCGATTCGGCGTTCTACAATGCGAATCTTTCAGGCGAGGTGAGCATCCCTGTCAGCGTTGCATATGTCGGGAGCATGGCTTTCGCCCATAACTATGGCATAGTTTCATTCTCCGTGGGCGACCCAGATGAATGGTCTTCCTCAGATGTCGAGATCCCCGAGACGGACTTCGAGCATGCGTACGATGTCCGCAAGGGAGTCCTCCTGTTCTTGAAGGACAATGGCTACAGGGTGCTACAATATCCTGCTGGGTCACCTAATACGTCCATTATATTCTCAGAAGACCTTGAAGATCAGGAGAATAACTATTACGTCACGCATGTGTACCCGTATGCCTTCTATGGCGCCAGCAACCTCGAGAAAGTCGTTCTTTCTGATCACACTGCCATCGTCGGCAGGGAGGCGTTCGCGGAATGCAGCTCTCTCAAGGAGTTCACATTCGGCACTGGATATTACGGCTCCGAGGAGTTCAGGGAGAACGACGACTCCGGCAAGTATACGTACAACATGTTCGGGAACGACCGCGCCCTTGCTATGATAAGAGTTCCGGTCGAGAACGTGGACTTCTGTGCGGACGGGAACGGGGTTCTCTATTCCAAGGATCTGTCCGTGCTGTACTGCTATCCAGCGGGCAACCAGAGGGTCTCGTTCGCCCTTCCTGAGGAGACCTCCAAGATCTACGACTACGCCTTTGCGAACAACACCAGCATAAGGAGGGTCGTGGTGACATCCGAAGGGCCCGTCTCTATCGGATCATCCGCGTTCGCCAACTGCACGAGGCTCCAGGAGGTCTACTACCTGTGCGACTCTCTGCCGATGACCGGCGAGAAGATATACGACAACTCCTCGGCAGGCCTCGTTTCGTATTTTGGCGAGGGCAAGGGCATCGTGAGCGCCTCCTCCTGGCAGAGCAGGGGAATCGAGGAGTACAGCATCATATCCGAGCTGTCCCAGGACTCAGTCAAGGCTGACATATACGAGTTCGTGGTCGTCGGCAGCGACGGCTGCGCCATACCCGGGGCCGAACTCTACCTGTATTACAACGGCATCCAGTGGAGCAAGGTCACGGACGGTTACGGGCTTGTCCCTATCGCGTTCTACGACATGTTCTATACGGAGACTATAGACGGGGAGGAGATGGCCGCCGAGCCTAGGGATGTGACAGTCAAGGTCCTGAAGGATGGCTACTACCCGTACCTCCAGAAGGCCACCCTAAACGCGGACACGATGGTGTCGTTCATCAAGCTGATGCTCGAGCCTCGTCTCGAAGGCGTGAGCTGCGAAGAGGAGGACCTCAACGACGGGCCCGTCATGGTGAATCTGGCCGAGATGAGCGACGGCATATCCATGTTCGACAAGGACGGGAATGCTCTTGGCAAGAACGGCAAAGCGCTCGGAGAGGAGACGATCGACATCGAGTTCGTCGCCTACACCGATAAATCCGCAGACAGCTGTGCAGCATACGTCTCAACGGACAGGGATTGGCATCTCAACAAGGAAGGGAGCGAGCTCGGCAAGGACTATTGGCCTGCCGCTGCAGGAAAGACCTTCGAGACCAAGAGCAAGCTGTCTACCTCCTACTCCGTGTCCATACCGTACAGCAAGTTGAAGGCGGGCGACGTCGTGCATATGTTCCTGGTCTGGGAAGGCGGGGACCATAAAGACGAGATCGCCAAGACAGACGCGCTGGACATCGTCCTGATCAGCGCCATGATCGACGAGGACAAGGTCGTCGCGGACCTCGGAGAGGCAAACATAGATCTGACCTCAGGGGCGAACGACAAGGGCATGGAGATGTTCCTTGGCTTCATCCAGGGGCTCCTGCCCGACGGCCTCAACCTAGGGTCGAAGGACAACGGCGTCTCCGTCAGGGTAGACGGAACGCAGGTTACCGTCAGCTTCGGCATAGGCATCAGCAAGTCGTCTAGCTCGTCTACCACCACCACTTCCGGCGGGTCGAACAACTGCGAGGCCGGGTACAAGAACAACATAACCGGCCATCACGGCAACACCTACCGCTTCCCGTTTTACGCCCCTGCAATTCTCAAGGACGACAAGATAGTCGGTGCCAGGAACTACGGGTACAGCCTGGCGAATTTCGGAATAAGCGTGAAGGACCTCCTGAACTCGTCCGAGTTCGATTCGGGTAAGCTGCTGAGCGCCCTGCAGAGTCTGGATGGGGTCACCACCAGTCAGAACGGCTGCTCGTACGATCTGCAGAAGTTCAACATCTGGTTCGCCAGAGGCTTCGGCGGCGACAAATCCACATACTATCGCCTCAGCTACAGCGACGGTACCGGGTGCGACCCCAAGGAGGTCTGCTACGGAGTGGTGCCGATAGGAGCGTCCTCCAGGCCGATGCTCGGGATGTGGGTCCCAATCATAGTTGGGTACTACATATGCGAGGGGAAGGCTCTGGCTTTCGAGAAGCCCACATACACCAGCAAGACGGAGAAGTCCCAGTCGCTTTCCGTGAGGCTCGAGGGCAACATGGTGTTCCTCTACGAGGACGGGAGGCTCCACCTGGACGAGTGCAACGTCAAGGGATCCTTGGCGTACAGGTTCACCGCCTCCCATCAGACCTACATAGCCACTCCAGTCGTCGTCATACCGATCCATCTTAGCGCGGAGTTCAACGCCAACGCGGATCTGCGGCTCACTTTCCTGTACGACGACACCGGGGGAACAGTGTATCTGGACAACGCAGATCTCAATGTTGCCCTGTCCCTTGACCTAAGGGCAGGCATCGGAGTGGACTGGATCTCCGCAGGGATATACGGGAAGGCCGGCTTCGTCATGAACATGAGCCTGCATCCCTTCTACATGAAGAAGATGACCTTGAGCGGCGAGATCGGGTTCTACTACGAGTTCATCTTCTTCAAGGGCGAGCTGAAGATACTGGATGGAACATGGACCTTGTACGAGTACCAAGAAGACGCCACCATGTCCAAGCTGATGGCCTCCGCGCCTCTGATGAGGATGGGGGCATCCGCATCCCAGCCGGAGGAGAGGGTGGAGAACCTGGTCGATTCGGCTGCAGAGACATTCGTGTACAACGGGGAGGAATACACCATCCACTTCGTTGACGTCACCTCGGATCCGTCCATGTTCACTCTTCTGGACGCATACGGCAATGAGAGGTTCGACGATTCCAACTACCAGAAGATACGCATAGACAAGCTCGTCGCAGGCCAGTGGAGGCCTTGGGCGAGCCTTGATGACGAGGCTCGCAACGACGTCTCCTTCATAGTAGGCAAGGGCGCCAGCGACGACCCCGTCATCGTCTACTCCTACAAGGAGAAGAGGGCCTCTTCCAGCGACGCGAACTCCTACATGCTGTCCAGCGACATCGGGATATCGTATGCGAGCGTCAAGGACATACTGGACGGGAAGGCCCCGGTCCAGATAAGCGCCGGCACAGGCCCGTACAAGGGCAACCTCGCATACGGCTACGACCGCGAATCAGGGGCCGAGACCATCATGTGGACGGAGAATTCCGACTGCAGCATCTTCGGGACGTCCCCATATAGCTACATCGACTCCAACGGGCAGAAGCTCGTTTACGAGACGACGGCCAACTCCGTGTGGAAAGCTGTCGTGGGCGGAGGATCCGAGCCAATCCAGGTGGCTTTCGGCCTCGGCCCTGTCACAGACCTGTCGCCGCTTCCCGGCGGGAAGGTAGCCTACGTGGAGGATGCGGACTACGACCTGTCCACAACCGATGACCGCGTCATGGTTGTTGTCGACAGCGCAGGAAACACCGTCGAGACGCCTGGCGTTATGTACGTGGACTTTGCCGACGGAGCCGCCTATTATTATTACAGCCATCCCACCGACCTTGCCGACGAGCCCGCATCCATCGTCTGCACCGAAGACCAGATCGATGTCGAGGAGCAGATCCCGCTCGGCGAAGGATGCACGGTCGAGCTCTCCGTGAGATACGCCGACTTCGGCGACGCTGAGCCTTCTAGAATCGTGTTCGAGCTGTGCGGGCCGGACGGGGCAGCCATATCTGGAATGAACACTGGAATCAATACCGACCTGAAAAGATGCTTATCTTATTCCGAGCTTAAGACTACCGGGGATACTGCGACGTTCATCCTCAAAGTGGACGAGGTCTATTACGAAAGGTTCCATCATGATGGATACTCGATTCGCCTGGATGTTCAGGGCCATAACGGTTCCATTTTGCCCGTTGGGGCGAGGATATGCCTTGTTCCTGTCAAGGTCCAGGGACTGTACAGCATTCCCGAGAGCGGGTTCAAGGCCCTGTACTGGGACGTGGACGGCGCGCTCGCTGGCGGATACTCCCTGGCTTCCGGGAACGGGCTGGCCGCTTTGGTGTACAGGTCCTCGCACGTCGCGGCCGATGCCGCTGGCGGCAGCTCGACCAACTGCAGTGTCTCCGCCCTGTTCTTGGACGGGGACGAATTCCGCGGGCCCGTGACGCTCTCTGAGGCTCCTGACGGATGCGACGGATGTGCGATCAAGTCCCTCAGGGCCCAGATCTACGACAGAAGGCTGGCGGCCCACTGGGATTGGACGGGTGACGACAGCAGCGCAGTCCTCTCGGAGAACAGGACGTTCGATATATCGGGCTCGGTCTCGGTCAGTGGCTGTAGCATCGACCACGAGGGGTCCAAACTCGTCGTCACAGCCGTCAACGTTGGGGCCACTCCAGCCATCGTGAAGCTGTACCAGGTGGGAGGAGAGACAAAGGAAACCGCCATCCCCGCAGGTTCGGAGATGGACATGGAGATTGAGATAAGCGGGAACGGCCTCGTCTATTTCGAATCCGGCGACAAGAAGGAATGCCTCGGCAGCTTCGACATGAGCTACTGCGATCTAAGAGTAACCGCAGATCACATCGTCCTGGGTTCTGCCGACCACATCCTGGTTACCGTCTCCAATGAAAGGGGACAGAAGACCGCTGGGACCATCTCCTGCGGGCCTGGTATTCTGGGATACGACAGCGGCTCCTACTCCGCATCCTCCAAGATCCAGTTTGACGAAATTCAGCCGGGAGAGCACAGAAGTTTCAAGGTCCTCCTCGAATCCAGCCTAATGAGGAACGGCATCACTACCGTCAGGGCGACGCCTTCTGTAACCGACATCTACACCAGCGACAACTTCGCCGCCGTCTCATGCGCGAAGGCCGATACCGACGGGCGTTCCGCGTCCAGCAGCATGAACGGGATGGCCGTGGATCCGGCCCTGGACAATTACTCCGGGACGTACGTCAAGGGCCTCGGCCAGACCGCCGGCTCGGACGGCACGTACAGCGAGGGCCTGCGCATAGGCTTCTGTTCCGGGACCGGCAACGTTCTGAAGCGCGTGGACGTGTATCGCGTCTCTTCCGTGCCCTATGTCAAAGGCTACACCGAACAGATGATACCTGTCGGCAAGGAATGCGAGCTGCAGGTCGTCATGAATTACGTCGACTTCGGCGATGACGTGCCAGTGCCGTCGGCCGTTAGGCTCATGTTGCTCGGCCCGGATGGGAGCGAGGCGGAGATGTCCGACTGCATGGCAGTCTCAGACTTCAGGGTCGCAGACGGAACTGCCACCTTCGCCGTCAAAGTCACGGAGGATTACTACAGCTTACACCACCAGGCAGGCTGCAGGATAGGGGTCTACGTGTATGGGCAAGACAGCGCGGATCTTATCGCTTCTTCCCTGTTCCTAGTCCCAGCAGGGTTCACCGAGCAGGATATCGGCCAGTGGGAGGCCAACGGAGAAGCTGATCTCAGCTCATTTATCGAGGCGCTTAACGCGGGCGTGTACAGGGTCGAGTTCGCTTTCAGCAGCGAAAAGAGGGCCGTCTCGTTGACCCTTGCTTATACTCTGTCGGTCCAGGACCAGTACAAGGTCGCTTGGATATGGAAGGACGAGAACGATGTCTTCGTCACTATGGAGACCAACACTAACGTCATGCCGTTCCCGGTCCCTGCAAAGGACGGGTTCGAAGGCGAGTGGGTCCCAACCAGTCTAGAAGGATACTCGGCCGCATACATAGAGACTTACACGGAGGTGATCGAGCTGGTACGCATCTTGTCGGACGAGGTCGGGAAGCCCTTCGTGGGCAAGGCCGAAGTCTGTCGCGCGGACGGCTCGATATCATATGGGGACCCGAAGATCAAGAAGGACTTCTACATTGGGGCCAAGAAGGTAGTCGGATGGGAGCTCTGCACCTTTGAGAAGGAAGGAGACGACCTCTTGGATGGTGGTAGGCTCATATCCATCTACAGGTCGAGCATTTCCTGGACGCCCGCCAACGCGGTCATCAGCTACGACAGCTACAATGAAGCCATTGCTAGGTCTGGAATGGACGGGAAGTTCGCTCTGGTGGCCGTGTACGGGAACGACACCGCGCCGGCTATGGAGGTCACCGTAGATGGGCTGGTGTTCGGCATATCCGGGTCCGAGGCCGCCGTCATCGGGTACGAGGGCAAGCCTTCGTCCGTAGCCATACCGGCCGCTGTGACGGTCGAAGGCATCGACTACCGCGTGACCTCGGTCGAGGCCGGCGCGTTCTTCAAGTGCACCTCCCTGAAGGACCTGGACCTGGGCAGGGTCTACTCGATAGGCGATCAGGCATTTTACGGATGCACGTCGCTGGAGCATGCGGTGGTCCCGTCCGCTCTGGAATCGGTCGGGCAGAACGCCTTCAAGAACGTGATCTTCGTCGACCGCGACGGCTTCACGGAGCTTTCCCATGACGCCGCCGGCATCGCAGGCAAGGAGTTCTGCGGCAAGCGTGCCGTCCTCGTGGACGAGGCGCCAGTCTCGGAGGTATCGTTCTCCTACGGCGGCGTAGACTACACGATCACTGGTAGGAACACGGTCGCAGCCGTGGGCCTCTCCTCCGATGCGACGGATGCCGCATCCATAGACATCCCTGCGACCGTGAAGAACGGGAAGACGACTTACGTGGTTAGCGAGATCGCAGACTGGGCATTCGCTGGCGCGGGGCTGGAGTCGGTCTCTCTGCCGGACGGCATATGCATAGGCAACGGGGCCTTCTACGAGTGCTCGTCCCTCTCCTCCATAGACCTTTCGTCCGCTTCCGCGATCGGCATCAAATCGTTCGCTAGGTGCTCCTCGCTTACGAGCCTCATGGTATCAGCGGACATCGGCTCCTATGCGTTCTTCGGGTGCTCCTCGCTCGAGACCCTGGTGGTCGAGGAAGGGGTCGAGAGCATCGGAGACAGCGCGTTTAGCGGCTGCGCCAGTTTCAAGAGCGTGACCCTTCCCGGCAGTCTGTCCTACATTGGGACCAACGCGTTCAACAGATGCACGTTCTACGGCTCCGACGGGTTGGCCCTGCCGAAGACTGCCGAGGGCCTCGGAGGAGGCGTCTACGTCGGCGAAGGAAGCATCCTCAGCATCCCCATGGAAATCGGGACGACCGCCCTGGTGGACGGCCTGAGGTACACGGTGACGTCCTGCGACCCCTACGAGGCGTCGCTGATCGGATACGAGGGGGAGGTCGTCTCCCTGTCCGTGCCCGACAGCATACACCTGTTCGGCAAGGAGGTCGCGGTCGTCTCGATCGGCCCCAAGGCGTTTTACAGCTGCGCTACGGTCGTGAGCGCCGACCTGGGCTCGGTCGCCAGCGTGGGATACAAGGCCTTCGCGAACTGCTCCGCCCTGAAGACCCTGGTGGTGCCTGACACGGTCAAGGACTTCGGCGAGTACTCGTTCTACGGCTGCAAGAGGCTTACGTCCTTGGAAATCCCGGGAGACGACGTGGTCCTGGAGGCCAGCGCCTTCAGCGCGTGCGTCAGGATGAAGACGATATCCTTCACCGGCAGCGGCGCGACGATCGAGCGCAACGCGTTCTATAAGAACAACGGCGTGGAGTCCGTCGACCTCTCCACGGTAGCTTCCATCGGCTACAAGGCCTTCCCGTACTGCAAGGGCCTGACATCGTTGACCATACCCGGAGGCATCGAGAGCCTCGGCGCATACGCGTTCTACTCGTGCGAGAACCTAAGGGATCTTTCGATAGAGGAGGGCGTGAAGGCCATCGGCAAGAGCGCCTTCTCCGAGTGCAACGCCCTGGAGTCGGTATCGTTCCCGGACTCGCTCGAATCCGTCGGAAAGAACGCGTTCTACAAGATTCGCTTCTACGACGGAGGCGGAAAGAGGCTGGCAGCGGACGCCGGCAGTCTGGCCGGACGCACCTTCGAAGGTATCGGGGACCTAGTCCTCAGAGAGGTGGTACTGGAAGGGCACGTGTTCGCATCCGGCGGCGTCTCGTACGAGGTGACGTCCGCCGACGCGGTCTGCGCCATTGGGTATGCAGGCGGCGTTCTGTCCCTCCCGTCGTCCGTGACCTACTCCGGGCGCGAATGGGCGGTCACCGCTGTCGGCGACAGCGCCTTCAGGCTCTGCAAGACCATATCGTCCCTCGACCTGTCGAACGTCGCGTCCATCGGCGCCAAGGCCTTCTCCGGGTGCTCCGGGCTGACCTCGGTGACCTTCTCGGACGGACTCTCGTCGGTCGGCTCCAACGCCTTCAACGGGACACTGTTCTACGACGGCGGCTCGACCGTCCCCAGGACGGCTGCAGGTCTAGCAGGCCATGCGTTCGAGGGTTCCGGCGGGTCCCTATACGCCGTCGTCCCAGCGGAGGGCTCGACCTTCGCCGACGGCGGAATCGTCTACCAGGTGCTCTCCCAGCAGGCGAGGACGGTATCCGCCGTCGGCATTGTCGCCGATTCTGAGCCGACCGCGCTTCCGTCTTCCGTGCGCCATCTCGGGTACACATGGGACGTTACCGCTGTCGGCGATGCCGCCTTCAGGCTCTGCGCCACCATCTCCGAGCTGGACCTTTCGAATGCGGAGACGATCGGCGCCAAGGCCTTCTCCGGGTGCTCCGGGCTGACCTCGGTGACCTTTTCGGACGGCCTCTCGTCGGTCGGCTCCAACGCCTTCAACGGGACCCTGTTCTACGACGGCGGCTCGACCGTCCCGAGGACCGCGGCAGGCCTCTCCGGGCACTCCTTCGTGGGCTCCGGCGGAAGCCTGCACCTGGTATCCTGAAACAAAACCGGGCCTTCGGGCCCATTTCCTATAATCCGATCGCAGACCCATCACTGCGCACCGCATGCGTCCATCGGGCGATCTTCTTCGGCCTGCCTCATGGGCTTCGGCATACCATGATCGCCAACAATCGGGAATGAATGCGATATTTGCGCATGCGCGCTAACTTTATGAACCAGCAGGCCGAATCCAAATAATGGCCGCGCACAAGTTCCCCGACGGAGTGAAGGACTACAGAGCTCTGGTGACGGGAGGTTACCGCTTCGTAGACAAGACCATGATGATAAGGGACGTCTGCGAGGCGGACGACATGGTGATCCTGTGCACTCGTCCCAGGTGGTTCGGGAAGAGCATAAACCTGTCCATGCTGGACTACTACTTCAACAGGGAACGCGCAGTAACCCTCGATTCCCAAGGGCACGGGGCAGCCGCATAGCGGAGCAACCGGCCGCCATCCCGTCCGTCGCAACGGCCTCATGCAAGTCCTTCCGTTTCCATGGATGGGTTAACAGTACTTTAGTGTACAAAAACATCCATTATTCAAGATATTTAAATATGACGTTCCTTTCGGGCCAGCCCATTTTATATATTAAGTTCTGTGGAACCTTTATGTACTAACACTTCATCGCCAAGACACAATGTCACTAATTGTGTACTACATGCCATTGGCAATCGTGAGCGTCATCGCTCTCGGTTTCGCCCCCTTGGCATGGTGGGTATCGAGGCTCATACGCCCTTCGAAACCGACTCAATGGATGGAGACAACCTACGAGTGCGGTTCGGAGCCAATTGGTGAAGCGCACGTCCAGTTCAGGTTCCAATATTATGCGTTCGCGCTGATATTCGTGGTCTTCGATCTGGTTGCGACATTCCTCATGATATGGGCGATCGCGTTCGCTGGTCTTTCGCAGACCGCCCAGCTCATGATGCTCGTGTTCTTCGCCATACTCATTCTCGGAGTAGCATATGCTCTGAAAAAGGAGGAAACCGTATGGATATGAGCCTTTATCCCCATGCTGTAGCAATGAGTGCTGACGAGTTTATGTCGTGGTCCAACTCCATGATCAATAACCTCCTCAGCTCTGGAACCAAAAGGACCGTGGACGAGCTGACCGGTCCCATCTGGGCATGGGCAATGAAGAACTCTATGCACCCGCTGCACTGGGGTCTCGCATGCTGCGCCCTGGAGATGGCGGCCGCCTCCGCCCCGAGGTACGACGCAGAGCGTCTCGGTATGATCTACCGTTCCTCCCCGAGGCAGACCGACATCCTTCTCGTCAACGGCTGGATCTCCAAGAAGATCCGTCCCGACCTAAGGCGTCTGTACGAGCAGATCCCCAACCCCAAATGGGTCGTCGCCATGGGCGAGTGCGCCATCTCCGGCGGACCCTGGTACGACTCCTACAACACCGTCCAGGGGCTCGACCAGATCGTCCCGGTCGACCTCTACATACCCGGATGCCCCGCGCGCCCCGACGCCATGATCGACGGCTTCATGCTGCTCCAGAAGAAGATCGAGAGCCACATGAGGAGAGGCGTCGTGATGGAGGACTGAGGATGGACGTGAACGCCGTTATCCAGAAACCCACTGTAGAGGAGATCGCCCAGGCGCTCCCACAGAAGTTCCCGTGCGTCCAGGTCACCAAGACCGCGGTCCGCAGGGTCAGCGCGAAGGTGCCCAGAGAGCACATCTTCGCCGTCTGCAAGTACATCCATGACAACCTCACCTTCGAGCACTGCTCGATCGTCATGGGGATAGACTACGTCGACCACATGTCCACGGTCTACGTCCTCACCAACTACTACACCGGCGTGGCCATCGAGCTCACCGCCGACATCCCCGCCGACGACCTCCACATCGACTCCGTCACCCCTATCTGGGAGGGCGCCAACTGGCACGAGAGGGAGACCTGGGAGCTCTTCGGCATAGTCTTCGACAACCATCCCAAGCTCGAGAGGCTGCTGACGCCCAAGACCTACGAGTTCTTCCCGTTCAGGAAGTCCTACAAGCTCAGGGGGTGGGAATGATGGCAGACTCGATCGTGCCCGTCAAAGAGATCGAAGAGAAAGCGGAGAAGATGGACACCGACAAGATGTGGGTCATCATGGGTCCCCAGCACCCGTTCTCCCACGGTCTCTGGACGCTCAAGGTCAAGCTCGACGGAGAGATCGTCACGGACGCCGAGCCCATCGTCGGATACCTTCACCGCGGATGGGAGAAGGAGACCGAGAACAGGACCTACCCCAAGATCATCCCCATGGCCGACCGTCTCTGCTACGCCGCGTCCATGACCTACACCCACCTCTACTGCATGACGGTGGAGAAGGCCCTGGGCATCGACATACCCGAGAAGGCGAAGTACATCAGGATAGTGGCGGACGAGGTGTGCCGCATCAACTCCCACCTGATGTGGCTCGCGGCCGTCGGTACCGACCTCGGCAACCTGACCGTGTTCCTGTGGTGCATGAGGGAGAGGGAGTTCTTCCTCGACCTCAACGTCAAGCTCTGCGGAGCCAGGATGACCACCAACTACCCCCGCATCGGAGGGGTCAGGAACGACACCACCGAGCTCTTCGACAGGGACATACTCAGGACCGTCGAGAGGTTCGAGAAGGCCCTCTGGGACATCATCTACCTGATAGACGACTCCTCGATCTTCGTGTCGAGGATGAAAGGCATCAGCTACATCACCCGCGAGCAGGCGGCCAACATCGGCCTGACAGGCCCCGCCATGAGGGGATGCGGAGTCGACTTCGACCTCCGCCGCGACGACCCTTACGACAACTACGACAAGATCGACTTCGAGGTGCCCGTCCTCCAGGAGGGGGACAGCTACGCGAGGTACATGATCCGTGTCGAGGAGCTGTTCCAGTCCTGCGAGATCATCAAGCAGGCGGTCGGCAAGATCAAGGCGCTCGGAAAGAACGCCCCGTACAGGCTCAAGGTCCCCAGCAGGGTCCCTGCGGGAACGGCCTACGCCAAGCTCGAGGACCCCCGCGGGGAGTCCATGATGTACCTAGTCTCCGACGGCACCGACAAGCCCTACAGGCTGAAGGTCCGCAGCCCTATCTTCGTCAACGTGTCCTCTGCCAAGCTGCAGTCGGTCGGCGTCAGGATAGCGGACGTCCCTGCGGTGCTGGCCCAGATAGACATGTGCCTCGGGGAGACCGACAGGTGATTCAAGATGGAATATACCGGATTATCTGACTTCATCTGCGGGAACCCCGACTGGGTCTATCCCAACCCGATGCTGAACGCGTACTGCCCGTTCGACTCGTACAACCTCGCCTACGACCTCTCCTACAAGCTGTGGGAGATCATCGGCGGGACCCTCGCCTGGCTGGTCAACCTGATCTGGCCCGGCAACCCCATCTCGACCTGGCTCGTCGACGACCCCACCGTCGTCCTGTTCGCCCTGATCATCTTCATGCTCCTGATCTTCATGGTCGCCTTCGTGAACGTCCTCATAGTCCTGTGGATGGAGCGTAAGGGCCTCGGAAGGATGATGGACAGAAGAGGGACCATGGTCGGTATGAAGGGTTTCCTCCAGTGCGTGGCCGACGGTCTCAAGACCTTCCTCAAGGAGAACACCCTCCCCAAGAAGATCGACAAGATGACCTACATGTGGACCGTGTCCCTCATCGTGGGTCTCTCCGTCCTCGTGGCGTGCATGGTGCCCCTGTCCCAGAGATGGTACGTGGTCAACTACGACTCGGGGCTTCTGATAATAATGGCGTTCTTCGCGCTGGCCCCGTTCTTCATCCTGGTCTCGGGATGGTCCCAGAACAACAAGTACTCCCTGATCGGAGGTATGAGGGCAGCGGAGCTGATGATCTCGTACGAGGTCCCGATGCTCATAATGATCGCGACCACCGCCCTCCTCGCCGGGAGCTTCAACATCGGCGACATCGTGTACGCCCAGAACAGCTCCGTGTGGTACTTCATCCCGCAGGCGCTCGGGTTCGTCGTGTTCTTCTTCTGCGCCACCGCAGAGGCGGAGCGTGTGCCTTTCGACATCGCAGAGGCCGAGGCCGAGCTGGTCGAAGGATGGCAGACCGAGTACGCCGGAATGAAATGGGGACTCATCATGCTGGGAGACTACCTCAGGGGAACCGTCTCCTGCGGCATGGTCGTCATCATGTACCTCGGCGGATGGACACTGCCCTTCCTCGGAGACTTCTCGCAGTTCACCATCGAAGGCTCCACCGGCATCGGATACCTGCTCGCCTGGCTGCCCATGCCCGAGCTCGTGTTCATCCTGAAGTCCTACGTGGTGTTCTTCTTCATGATCCTGGTCAGATGCGCGTTCGCTCGTGTCAGGACCGACCAGATCCTGAACATCGGATGGAAGGTCTTCATGCCTCTGGCGGTCATCAACCTCGCCATCGTGCTGTTCCTCAAGATCGGAGGTGTTATGTGATGGACGAGTCCAAGCTGAAGTATCTGAACAAATACACCAAGATCGAAGGCGGCAAGCAGGCGAAGCCCTACGTCACCAAGAACCTGGCGAAGAGCCTCTGGATCGTCAAGCCCAACTGGACCGTCTTCAAGCTGTTCTGCAAGACCGTGGCCCGCAAGCCCGTCACCGTCCTGTACCCTTACGAGAAGGAGTGGATCCCGGAGAACTACCGCGGACGCCCCGGTCTAAGGTTCGACAGGTGCGTGTCCTGCGGGATGTGCGTCCGCATGTGCCCCACCTCGTGCATAAAGCTCATCGAGGTCCCCGACGACGACGGCAAGCCCGTCATGAGGCCCCAGGTCAACGTCGGAAGGTGCGCCATGTGCGGATACTGCGCGGAGTACTGCCCGGTCGACGCCATGACGGTCACGCCCGAGTACGAGCTCGCCGAATACACAAGATACGACCTCCTCTACGGGCCCAGGAGGCTCCACTACGAGGGGACCACCCCTGGCATGGAGGTCAAGCTGGAGGTCACGCTGCCTTCCGACATCGAGAGCGGGAACCCCGAGAGGAGGCGCCCGCTGTTCGAGATCGACAGGCCCGAGCTGACCGACAGCAAATGCATAGGATGCAAGAAGTGCGCCAAGGTGTGCCCCGTGTCCGCCATAGAGATGGTCGAGAAAGGGGTCAACGACAAAGGCAAGCCCATTCTTCGTCCTAAGATCGACACAAGCAAGTGCATATGCTGCAGCAACTGCGTGGACGACTGTCCCAAGAGTGCGCTTGCCATCAAAGAGGTGCTCTGATGGTCGCTATTATGGATCTGCTGAGCGACATCTGGTGGGGTCTAAGGGACTTCATGTACTACTGCCTCGACAACCTGGACCTGTGCGCGTTCCTCATACTCGCGGCCATCGCGATCCTCGGGGCGATCTACGTCGTCACGGACAAAGAGGTCGTCCACAGCGCGTTCTACCTCGCGCTCGTGTTCCTTTGCATCGGGTTCGTGTACTTCTTCCTCGAGGCGGAGTTCATCGGAGTGATACAGCTCCTGGTCTACGTCGGAGCCATCACCATCCTGTTCGCGTTCAGCATCATGCTAACAAGAAGGAAGATTATGTCTAAAGGGGATGATTCGGATGAATAAGCGGACCGCGATCGGAGTTTCCGTGGCCGTAGCGCTGCTGGCAGTCCTCGTCGCCGGAGTCTACTCGTTCGACTGGGACGCCCACAACGCCAACGACGGCCCCCACGAGATCCCCACGTTCCCCACGGACGACGGGGACTCCATCTGGGTCGACGACGACAAGACCGTGCTCAGGGAGGACAGCCTCGCCTACACGATATTCGAGAAGTACGGGCTCATCCTGATCCCTCTCGCGCTGCTCATGTTCGGCGCGATGGTCGCGGGAGTCTGCATCTCCAGGGAGGAGGTCGAAGGCGAATGATACCTTTCGAGTTCTTCCTGGTGCTGGCGGCCATACTGTTCGTCATAGGCGCGTACGGCGTCATGACCAAGAGCAACGCCATCATCGTGCTCATGTGCATCGAGCTCATGCTCAACGCAGCGAACATCAACTTCGTGGCGTTCGGCGCATACAACTCCGACGTCATGGGTCAGGCGTTCGTCGTCATGTCCATATCTGTGGCGGCCGCGGAGGTCGCCGTAGGCATAGCCATACTGCTCAACGCCTACAAGCTGAGAAAGACTACCGAGCTCACCGACGCGGAGCTCACTTCGCTGAGGTGGTAAGCATGATAGAGTACACTTGGCTCATACCGTTCGTGCCGATGCTATGCTTCGTGCTCATCGGCATATTCGGGCAGAAGACGCCCGAGAAGGGAGGATACATCGCCATCGCAGGCGCAGCCATATCCTTCGCCCTGTCCGGGATCATCGCATTGGAGTACCTCACCGGCCCCGACTATCCCAACGTCGTGGTCGACTCGATCTGCTGGTTCCACATCGGCGACCTGCAGCTCAACCTCGGATACTACGTGGACGGCCTCACCTGCATGATGATGCTGTTCTCCTCGTTCATCTCCACTCTGATCTTCGTCTACTCCGTAGGATACATGGGAGACCAGGGCGGAAGGAAGAAGAGGTACTACGCCGAGGTCTCCATGTTCCTCAGCGGAATGCTCGGGCTCATCGTCTCCAGCAACTTCCTCGAGATGTTCATCTTCTGGGAGGTCATGGGACTGTGCTCCTACCTGCTCATCGGGTTCTGGTCCTTCAGGCACCCCGAGGGAGACGCCGCGTCCTCCAACGCCGCATCCGCAGCGAAGAAGGCGTTCCTCGTCACCCGTTTCGGAGACGTGTGCCTCATGGGAGGGCTGTTCGTCCTGCTCGGCGCGTTCGGCAGCCTCGATTTCGTCGACCTGTTCAACCCGGTCAACATCCAGAACGTGAACCCCGACACGCTCACGCTCGGCATGCTCCTCTGCTTCGGAGGAGTCATCGGAAAGAGCGCGCAGTTCCCTCTGCACGACTGGCTCCCCGACGCGATGGCCGGTCCTACCACCGTCTCGTCCCTGATTCACGCCGCGACCATGGTCAAGGCCGGAGTCTACCTCGTCGCGAGGGGATTCCCTCTGTTCGTCCAGAACCCCGACGTGATGCTGTTCGTCGGCCTCATCGGAGGCTTCACGGCGTTCTTCACCGCCACCATGGCTCTGAACAACATGAACATAAAGAGGGTCCTGGCATATTCCACCCTCTCCCAGCTCGGATACATGATCCTGTCCCTGGGCGCAGGAGGATACCTCTTCGCTCTCGGAATGGACTCCGGTAACGCCGCCCTCATGGCCGCCGGAACCGCAGGATTCGTCGCCGGATGCTTCCACATGATGAACCACGCCTTCTTCAAGGCGCTCCTCTTCATGTGCTCCGGTTCGGTCATCCACGCGGTCGGCACGGAGGACATGCGCCTCATGGGCGGGCTGCGCAAGCAGATGCCCATCACATCCATCACGATGCTGCTCGGATCGCTGTCCATCGCCGGATTCCCGTTCTTCAGCGGGTTCTGGTCCAAGGACCTCGTCATCGAGGCGGCTTTCGAGGCGGGAGACCACAACGTCCTGTTCATGGTCCTCTGGGTCCTCGCGATCGTCACCGCGTTCATGACCGCGTTCTACATGTTCCGCATGTGGTTCATGACGTTTATGGGCGAGAAGGGCAAGAACACCCTCCACGCTGCGGAGCACGGGCACGGCGAGTCTCCCAAGAGCATGACCGCGCCTCTCTGCATCCTCGCGGTGTTCGCTGTCGTCAGCGGATTCTTCATAATGTTCGGCCTGGACGGCATGCTCTCGTTCACCGAGCTGCCCGGCGGGTTCTTCCAGGTCGGAGGCGGCCACAGCGAAGGCTTCGAGTACTTCTCCGAGCTCTTCACCAACCCGTACACTTATCTGACCATCGTGCTGGCCCTCGTCGGCATCTACATCGCCTACCTCATGTACGCGAAGAAGAAGATCAACCCCGGCAGGTTCAACAGGGAGGGAGAGTCTGTGCTCTACAAGGTCCTCACCAAGAGATGGGGATTCCCGGACCTCTACAACCAGCTTTCCTGGAAGCTCGGTTACGGGATCGCCCGCGGAGTGGACTATGTCGACAGGCAGGTCGTAGACGGAACCGTCAACGGGCTTTCCGGCGCTGTCGTCGGCGGCGGAGAGGCCGTGAGCAGGGTCCAGACCGGAGACGTGCACGACTACTCGTCCGTCGTCCTTCTGGGCATCGCCGTGCTCGCGGTGCTGTTCATCGTCATAGCCAAGATAATGGGAGGTATCTGAGATGGATTTCCCAATCCTTTCCTTGCTCATCCTCGTGCCCATGATCGGAGCCGTGCTGACCCTGGTCATGGGAGGCGGCAGGCAGAAGTCTGCCAAGTACGTGGCAGCGGCCTTCTCCGCGGTGACCCTCGTCCTGGCGCTGTTCGTCCTGTTCAACAGCGACAGCTTCAGCTCCATGTCCGAGAGCTACGAGTGGATCAAGACCGACTTCGTCTCCATCAGCTTCTCGCTGGCGGTGGACGGGCTCAGCATACTGATGGTCTTCCTGACCGCTCTGCTGGTGTTCCTGGTGGTCGTGTTCTCCGCGGAAGCCGAGGAGGTCGAGACCGACAGGCCCAACTACTTCCACACGCTGCTCCTGGCGATGGAGGTCGGGCTCATGGGAGTCTACATGGCGTCGGACTACTTCCTGTTCTACGTCATGTGGGAGGTCACCCTCATACCCATGTACTTCATGATCTCCTGGTACGGAGGACCTCGCAGGCACTACGCCGCGATCAAGTTCTTCATCTACACCCACGTGGCGTCGCTGGTCATGCTGATCGGAATATTCGCCATGGGATTCAAGGCGGCGGAGGTCACCGGCGTGGTGGACTTCTCCTTCGCGTCCATCGCGACCGTGATGCACGGAGTCGAGGAAGGCTTCCAGGCCCTCGTGTTCGCCCTGCTGTTCTTCGGGTTCGCGGTCAAGATGCCCGCTGTGCCCTTCCACACATGGCTGCCCGACGCGCACACCGAGGCGCCCACCGGCGGATCCGTCCTCCTGGCCGGAGTCATGCTGAAGATGGGTTCCTACGGTATCATACGCATATGCCTCGAGGCCCTCCCGCTGGGAGCGTCCTACTGGCAGTGGGTCATCATCGCCATCGGACTGGTGTCCATCGTGTACGGCGCCTACGCCTGCATAGCCCAGAAGGACCTCAAGAAGATGGTCGCGTTCTCGTCCATCAGCCACATGGGAATGGTCATGCTCGGCATCGGATGCCTGAGCGACGCGGGAATAACCTTCGCGGTGTTCCAGATGTTCGCGCACGGCCTGATCACCGCCATCCTGTTCATGGTGTGCGGTATGACCGGCCACAAGGTCGGGACCAGAGAGATACCTCTCCTCGGAGGCCTCGCCGGGAAGATGCCGGTGTACGCCACGTTCATGATGTTCGCGTTCATGGCCTCGCTCGGCCTGCCCGGTCTCGTAGGGTTCTGGGGAGAGTTCCCTGTCATATTCGCGTTCTACGAGTTCATCGTAGCCAACGACATGCTGTGGCTCCTCCTGTTCTGCATGCTGTCCCTCATGCTCACCGCAGGGTACTACCTGTGGGCCATGCAGAGGACGCTGTTCGGGCCCGAGACCACCAAGATCGACCTCTCCCATGCCCACGACGTCAGCAAGACCGAGTTCGCCGCGATGGCGGTGCTCTGCGTCCTCGTCGCGTTCTTCGGAATGTGGCCCGACGCCGCGCTCCAGTTCATCGAGCCTTACACTGACGGCCTCATCGATATCCTCGGGGTGATCTGATGGATTTCACCAGCATATTCGGAGACTATACCGCGATAGCGCCCATGATCATACTCCTGATCGGAGCGCTCGTGGCGCCCGGGGTCCACCTCCTGGGCAAGAAGCGCACCGCGACCTGGGGATTCGCCCTGGCCGTGGTCATCGTCTCGATGGTCATCAACGTCCTGATGCTCGTCGACGGATGGACCGGAAGCACCCTCGGAATGGTGTACTACACCGACTACTCCGGGCTGATGATGCTCCTGTTCCAGATCGTGCTGTTCCTCGCCGTCGTGGTGTCCAACGCCAGCGTCGAGACCACCAGGTTCAACGTCGGCGCGTACTACGCCCTGCTGATGGCGGCCTCCACCGGAATGATGTTCGTCGCCGGGTCCCAGGACCTGATGATGATCTTCGTCGGCGTGGAGCTCACCAGCATCTCGTCCTACGCAGCCGTGTCCATGAAGAGGAACGACGCCAGGGCGGCCGAGGCTGCCGTGAAGTACGTCATCATCGGAGGAATGTCCACCGCTCTGACCCTTTACGGGATATCGATGCTCTACGGCCTCACTGGCACCACGAACATCGCGGCCATCGCCGCCACCACCAGCATCACGGGCATCAGCTTCGTGTTCGGCATCGCCCTCGTGGCCATGATCGCCGGATACGGGTTCAAGATCGCCGCCGTGCCCTTCCACATGTGGGCGCCCGACGTGTACGAGGGAGCCGCCACTCCCGTCTCTCTGTTCCTGGCTACAGGTTCCAAGAAGATGGGTCTGAGCGTCTTCTTCCAGATCTTCCTGATAATGTTCGTCTCCGGAACGGCGTGCGCCAAGATCGCGGGGCCGGAGGTCCAGTACCTCTTCGCCATCATCGCGGCGGTCACCATGACCGTCGGGAACATCGTCGCCATCGCGCAGAACAACATCAAGAGGATGCTCGCGTACTCCTCCATCGCCCAGGCAGGGTACATCCTGATCGTCATGGCCGTGATGTCCGAGTACGCTCTGAGCGCAGGGCTCTTCCACATGTTCACCCACGTGTTCATGAAGGGAGGCGCCTTCCTCGTCGTCGGAGCGCTCATATGCGCCGGAATCGGCGAGAAGATCTCCGACTACAGAGGCCTCGCGAAGAGGGCACCGTTCATGGCGGCCGCCATGATGCTGTTCCTGTTCTCGCTCGCCGGTATCCCGCCGCTCGCAGGGTTCACGTCCAAGTTCTTCCTGTTCTCGTCCACGATGGGAGTGGGAACCGCCGCCGGGATCTCCCTGGAGTCCCAGTGGATCTGGCTTGCGTTCGTGGCCATCCTCAACTCCGCCATATCCCTGTACTACTACGCAAGGGTCGTCAAGACCATGTACGTGGACACCGGGGAGTCGGCTGAGAGGATCAAGGTGCCTGCTGCGTTCACCGTGGCCATCGCGATCTGCCTCGTGGCGGTCGTCGTCCTCGGTGTGTACCCCCAGCTCATATTCGACCTGTGCGAGACCGCGTCCCACGCGCTGCTCTTCGCCTGAGCCGATCCTCAAGGGCCTTCGGGCCCAAACCTCTTACTTTTCTGTCATCCTCCGCTGGCCGTCCGGGGATGGATGGGTCGCGGCGTCCGGGTCCGTCCAATACCCAACGATTAAGTAGTGTCTGCCGATGTGGGGTCAATGGATGAGCCTTGGCACTCCTGCATCGACGACGAACTCGCATCCTGCGAAAGACTGATGGAGGAGTCTCTATGCTTCGAGAACGAAGAGCTGACCGAGATGTGCCGCTACGTGGTGCTATCCGGCGGGAAGAGGCTCAGGCCGTCCATGTGCATCTTATCCTATCGTGCGTGCGGAGGCGAGGACAGCAGCGTGCCTGTGGCCATAGGCTCCGCCTTCGAGATCGTCCACAGCGCCACCCTCATCCACGACGACATCAACGACCAGGGCGAGATCAGACGCGGCCGGAAGACCCTCCACAAGGAGTACACCCTGACCAAGGCGATAGTGGCGGGGGACTGCATGTTCACCATAGGGTTCCGCCTCCTGTCCGGAGTGAAGTCGGAGGTGGTCGACTACATAGTCGGGGCTTCCGGCGCAATGGGGGCGGGGGAGTTCGTCCAGAAGGACCACGAGCACGCCTCCGGCGTCACCGAGGACGACTATATGCAGATAATCTCGGGCAAGACCGCCGAGCTGTTCAAGGCCTGCGCCATGTCCGGTGCCTACGTCGCTGGAGGGAGCAAGGAGCAGGTGGACGCGCTGGGCATGTTCGCATACAAGGTCGGCCTGGCCTTCCAGATAGTGGACGACACCCTGGACGTGGTCGGCGACCCGCACAGCATGGGCAAGGCCGTGGGCACGGACCTCCTCGAGGGGAAGCCCACGCTGCCTGTTATATACGCCATGCAGGACGAGGCCCACGGGGACGAGATAAAGGCCCTGTTCGAGGAGCCGGACGTCACGCGCGACATCGTGGTCAGGACGCTCAGGCTGATATCCATGACCGACTCGGTGCCCAGATGCCTGGAGAAGGCTCGCGAGATCGTGAGGGAGGCCTCTCGCATCCTGGACCCGATCCCCGACTCGATATACAAGAGGTCTCTTCTGAGCCTCGCTTCGTACATAGTCGACCGCGACAGGTGATACGATGGCCGACAGAACCAAGGTGGATGTTTTGGTCGTGGGCTCCGGGCCCGCAGGGAGCACCGCCGCGCTGTATGCGGCCAAGGGCGGGGCAAGCGTGATGATGCTGGAGAGGCGCTCCGCGGTCGGGACGCCCGTGAGGTGCGGGGAGTACATGCCGTCCAACGGGGAGATCGTGAAGATGTTCCCCAACCTTACCGACGAGGACTCGCTCTTCGACATACCCTCCAAGCTCGTCTGCAGGGAGACCCTGGGCATCAAGCTGGTGGACCCCAAGGACAAGGTCACCCTCCTGGACATGCCGGGATACACCATAGACAGGGACCTGTTCGACCAGTTCCTGGCCAAGCGCGCCGTCGAGGAGGGGGCCGAGCTCGTCACCCGCTGCGCCTTCGACGCCATCGACGGCGGGGTCGCCAGGACGTCGGATGGCGACATAGAGTACAAGGTCATCATAGGCGCCGACGGGCCGGGGTCGCGCGTCGCCCAGAGCCTCGGCCTGAGCAGGAACAGGAACCCCTACCCCGCCGTCTCGGCGCAGGTGAAGGGGGACTTCGAGCCCTATCTGTACATGTTCTTCGGCGACATCGCCCCCGGGGCGTACAGCTGGATCATACCCAAGGACGGCCGCGCCAACGTGGGCGTCGGATGCTCCCCCAGGTTCTCCCAGGGGAAGGTCACCGACTACTTCGACAGGTTCGCCGAGAAGCGCGGGTTCTCCGAGCACACCAGGGTCGGCGGGAAGTACGTTCCCAGCGAGGGCCCCGTGCCCAGGACCGTGGCAGGGAACGGCATGCTGATAGGCGACTCCGCCGGACAGGTCATCTCCGTCAACGGAGGCGGTATACCCCTGGCCATGATAGCCGGGCGCATCGGCGGGACCGTCGCGGCGGCCAACATCAAGTCTTCGTCCCCCTTGGAGGACTACGAGGCCCAGTGGAGGCGTATCATGGAGAAGCCCCTGAAGACGGCGGCCTTCAACAAGAAGCTGGCCGACATGTTCGCGTTCAGGTCCGAATGGAGCACCGGATTCTGCATGAAGGCCCTCGGGAAGCGCAGGCTCAACAAGCTGATAAGGTGCCAGAGCCTGTTCCCGTGATGTTCTGCCTTTGCTTCAGCGATCTGAGATGAAGCGATCGCCTTCTGCACGTCTTCAGCTGCGAGCCGCATATCGGGCAGTCGGGCATGCTCTCCTTGTAGACCTTTCCGCATCCGACGCACCTGTACTTCCATCTGAGGACCTTCTTTATCCCGGACATCCCGATCGCATGGAACCCTATCCCCATGACGGCCGCGACGTTCTGTATGGAGTAGTCGTCCGACCAGATGGTGCCTCCCACGTCTACCGCCAGGGCCAGCACCGTCATGTCCACTGGCGAGAGCCTCCCTATGTCCCCGGTGCTCTTCGCGGCGGCCTTGACCTTCTCCAGCGACTCCTTGGAGCATTCCATGACGTGGACCATGTCCCCCCACAGTGCTAGGCGGGGGTCCTCGTGCTTCTCCAGCTCTCTTATGACGCCCAGCGGGCACACATGGTCCTCCTCGGGGAGGGCGTCCATGGAGAAGAACGCGGAGCTGTCCAGAACAATCATGGGTGGACGTAGGCGGGGAGGTAGATAACCGTGTCGATTGCCCCTTTTGGTCGTGATCGAGGCGTATGAGAAAAAAGGATTAAATACGGCGAAACCTTGCCAAACACTGCGATTCACGGAACACCGTATTGGAGTCCGGCTTCTTCTTAGAGGTCATCCAGCTTCCTGTGGCGGTTGTTATTACGCAGCCGCAACAGCACGGAGTCAGAGGGATGACTAAGGTAAAATCAGCCATCATTGCGTCCGCATCGTCTGCTCGTTCGATGCCATCGATACCGACAGGGCCCTCTCCGTTTTCCATGTCTGCCGAGGCTGCAGTGTTCTCGCATTTCGGAGTGTGGATTCATGGAAAAGGAATCGATAACGGAGCTGATGCTGGATCCTGATTCGTTCTATGGCGCCGTTTCCGAGGCGCTGGACAGATTCAAGGAGCCGAATCCGCAGGACGTCGAGTTTCTCGCTGTAGTCTCCTCGGTGGATTTCGCAATGAAGCACTACAGGACGCTCAGCAACGGGCAGCCGCTGATAGAGAGGCTGTCGGAGCTCTGCAGGGCGCACGGGTTCATACCCCAGCCAGAGGTCTCCGGCCGTCCGCAGTTCTCCGCCCATGACGTGATCATGTCTCCCAAGGGGGACCTCTGCGCCTGCGTAGGGTACGAGACGGTGACGATACTGGCCGCCGGCGAGATGAGGCCGATAGTTACGATAAGGACCGACCTCTTGGGCGAGCGCTATCTGAGCGGATACGCCATGGACGAATGGAGCTTCAGGCGGTTTGGCAGGCCCTTGTCGTTCCCAGACTCGGAGAGCCTGAACATCGGCAGCATCTCCTGGTCCATAAGGAACTGGAAGAGGGGGCCTTCGATTCCCGATACTTCTACCGGGGGCCCGCTGGAGAACATCCCTCGCGGCTGGGGCGTCGCCCTCCTGTCCTCCAACGGCGACGTCCAGCTCGAGACTTGGGAGCGCGGCGGCGCGTACAGCCATCGCGAGTACGGGATGCTGTCCCATTCGGACATGTCCTTCAAGAAGTACGAGTGGCCCGAGATAACGGCCGACGACGTCCAAGCGGCAGCAGTGTCCAACGGCAGGGCGGTGATCCTGGCGGGGGACAGGCTCACGTCGTACAAGATCTCCAAGGACGTGCTCAGGAGGAGCCGCACCGCGGTGGTCGAGGACAAGATCTCCGGCGGGATAGCGGTGTCGTCCAACGACGGGCGGTACATGGTCGTCTCCAGCGGGCTGAAGGACAACGACGGGTCGGAGAGGGCACTGCTCAGGATGATGGACGCGTCTTCTGGATCGATGGTCCGCTACAACCTCAAGGGGACGGAAGGACAGCTGTACAGCAGCCCGAGCCTACGCTTGAACGGCGACCTCAGATGCGTCACTTACGGGGGCGGGAAGTATGTGGCTCTGGAGGACGACAGCGGCAGGATAGAGGCGTGGAACGTCAGCACCGGAGCGAACTACCCTAAGAACGAGGACAAGTGCCTGAAGGGACGCATAGTCGCCCACGGGAACGATTCCGTCACGGTGGCGCGCTGCCCGGACGACGGAATCGTATGCAGGCATCTCCAGGACTACGACCTGCTCCTCCGTCCGTCGGGGGAGGAGAGGGCCGTCAGCGTCCCGTTCGCTCCCGAATAGGGGTATCTCGCCAAGCCTAGCGGCGCCGACGGCGGGATCGCGATAGACTACAGGCGCGGAGGGGAGAGGCTCACCAAAGGCTATTTCACCGGAGCCTCTAAGGAATCGTACGGCGACGCCAGGGACGCGACGTGCGTGCCCGATTGGTGCGACAGGTTCGTCCCGTTCGAGGAGCACGGGGCCTTCGTCATCCCCACGGGCGATCCCGCTATCGTGCTGGACAGCTTCGATCTCCCTCATCTGTATCCCGAGTCGATGGTTCCTCCGCCCACAGTGTCCCACAGGCCGCTGGAGGACGGAGCGAAGCTGGTCAGGATTAAGAACAGGAAGGTCGGATGGGCGAGGATCGGCATGGTCCTGGCCACGCTGCGTCTGGGCATGGTCGAGGATCCTGCCGAGGCGGTCCTGGACGTGCCTTTCGCCTACGAGGGGGAGCCTCCCGGCGCCCATCCGGACCTGGGGTCCGCCATGAAGGAGATTGAGATCCTCCGCTCGGGGGACAGATATCTCCTGTGGGGGATGTGCAGGCTCTCGGGCGAAGGGCAGGGAGCAGTCTGCGACAGGAGGATGTTCGTGCTCGAGGGCGGCCGCTTCAGGGTCTCGGACAGCGAGACGGTCTCGTCCGTGCCCTGTGGGGACATGACCGCCGAGATCCTCTATCGCAAGGGGCTCTTCGTTCTTGCGATAAGAGGGCCGGACGGAGTCATGGAGAGGCCTCTCGACAGGTACGATCGCATCCCGTTCGTAAGAAGCTTCGACGGCTCCTCCTGCTTCGTGGACGACATGGAGTTCAAGATCGGCGAAGGCGGCATCGCTCCAGCAGACTGGCGGAACCGCAGCCATCGGAAGAGCCGTGGAAAGAGCCGCCTGTACAGCGGGGACGAGGAGCATCGCCGCCTGTTCGCCGATATTTCCACCGGGGGATACACCGTGCACAAGGCGGGAAGCCTGTTCATAGCCACCAGGTGAGGAAACGAAGCGCCCTGTTTTAAAAATACAGTCTGAGAAGAACAGAAGGTGTCTATATGTCATACGAATTATCTGCAAGACATCCATCAGGTCGGTCGCTCAAGGAGAGCATCCGTCTTCCTGGATCGTTATTCGTTCTGCTCGTCGCAGCGGCCTGCCTCATCGTCTGCTGTAGCGATGACGCGGACTCGGCTACCGAAGGCAAGTGCGGAGAGAACGTATATTGGGTCCTGGACGGCGATTCGCTGACCATAAGCGGGTCTGGCCCCATGGATTCGTTTAGCAATTATGGTCCTTGGAGATATGCTCCCAAATATGTTGTGATAGAAGAATCGGTGGAAACTATCGGCAGTTATGCGTTTAAAAGTTGCAGTGGTTTGCGTTCTGTTTCCATACCTTCCTCTGTGACGTCCATCGGAAATAATGCGTTCTACGGATGCACGTCCCTCCAGTCGATATCCATCCCCTCCTCCGTGACGTCCATAAGCTATGAGGTATTCCGTGAATGTAAGTCCCTCCAGTCGATATCCATCCCCTCCTCCGTGACGTTCATCGGGGGAGGTGCGTTCTACGGATGCACGTCCCTCCAGTCCGTGTCCATCCCCTCCTCCGTGGCGTCCATCGGAAATAATGCGTTCTACGGATGCAC
>JAFYAH010000013.1 GCA_017540825.1 Candidatus Methanomethylophilaceae archaeon
GCGGATGCGGCCTGACGCATACGCCTGCGCATACGCTACGGGCACTAGCGTACCCTTCGCTTCTGCGCAGGCGTACAGACAGATTTATCTTAGGCTAACAAATCAGCAACCTGTCACTCACGAAGTCTATGTTTAGCATAGGCGGGACGGCGCCGAAGGCTCCGAGCGGCGGACTAGCATAAAAGAAATGGAAACAGGGGCGGGCGCCCCCTTGGTTTCAGAACTTGTCGTCGTACTCGCCGGCCTTGACCGCGGCGGTGAACGCCTTGGGGTCCTTGCCGTCGATGGTGACTCCGACAGAGACGCAGTTCCCTGCGACCTCCAGGACCTTGGCCTTGAGATCGGCTCCGAGCAGGTCGTCCTGCTTCATCTCGGCGATCTTCTTGGCCTGGTCGAGGGTCAGGTTCCCGACCTTCTCGGTCTTGGCGTTGTGGGCCCCGGAGTCGACTCCGAGCTCTCCTTTGATGAGCGCGGACATGGGAGGGGTACCGACCTTGATGTCGAACGTCTTGTCGTTGTTTATGAGGATCTTCACAGGGACCTTCATCCCGGCGAAAGCCTTCGTCTTCTCGTTGATCTTGGCGATGACCTGACCGATGTTTACCCCTTTAGGACCCAGGGCGGGACCGAGAGGCGGGCCTGCGGTGGCCTTGCCTCCATCAACCATTGCCTCAACAGTATCTACCATTTCTCATTTCTCCTTTTCAATCAATCTGACGCTGTCGCCTTTGACGGTGACAGGAATGGGGACCATGGCCTCGATGAGCTCGACCGTGATCTCCTCTTTGACTTCTTCGATCTTCTGGACCCTGGCCTTCTCGCCTTTGAAGGGCCCGTTGACGAGTTCGACTATGTCTCCCTCGGCGATGCCTATGACCGGGGACGTCGGAGTCAGATAGGCCTCTATGTCCTGGATGGCGGTCTCGCCCGGGATGAAGTTCCTGGCTTTCTTGATCTCCCTGGTCTTCTCCAGCAGGCGCTCCGTGTTCATCCCTTCCACGAACACGTACCCCCTCAGCCCCTGGGGGCTCAGGATGGCGTAGATGTCCTTCTCTCCGCTGCCCCTCAGAGCCTTCGCGTTGAGCTCGTCGGCGACGGTCTTCTCCTGGTCTATCTGGGTCTTGAGGATCATGATGGACTGCTTGGCTATCGCCTCGAACCTTATGGAGTCCGTGCGGCTGCCTGACCTAGCAGATATCGTGACCACTATGGAGTCCCCGTATCTGACCCCTCCGGGGCATTCGACCAGCAGAGTGAGCGCCTTCGCGGTGCCTATCTCCACGCTGTCTGCAGGAACGGTGCTGTTCCAAAGCTCGGCCGACCCGTCATGCAGCGATATCTCCCATTCGGGAGCATCGTCGCGCCCAGAAGCGACTGAGAACGATAGAGTCGCCGGTGACGAATCCACGGAGATCGTGAACGCCCATTCCACCATGCTTCCGGCCGAGACCTTCTTCATGGTGTCGTCTTCGGTTGCGAACAGCCCGCCGGTCTGAATGACAGGCTCAGAAACGGACGCCTCCTCCTTCTTCTCGACGGTCTCGGGCTCGTCCTCGAGAACGTCGTCCTCGTAGGCTTCGTCCAGATCCATATCGTCTTCGTAATCGCCGGAAACGTTCTTCTGCAACCTTCCGTCCCCCTTTTCAGAAGTAGGTCGGCAGACAGGTCATGATCCACCATATAGCGAAACCGATGGCACCGATCAGAATGATGCCTAAGCCGGTTATGTACATGGTCTTCTTGTGCTCCTCCCTGGTGGGGGTGTGAGCAGTCTTGAGGATCTTCCCGTACTTCCCCTTTCCGAAACCGCGGGCTTTGGACTCGAACTCGTCCGAAAATCCGCGTACAACAGACTCTTCTTCAGCCATTTTACCGTTCTCCAGCCATCGGCTTGCCGCAGGCGTTGTCCATCCTCGTTACCACTGGGGCAACCATGACGGAAATGCCCCTTAATCATGTCCCTGTCTTAAAAGTTTCGTCAGCGATAAAGCGATGTCCGGCAGGGCCCGAGCCAGCGAAACCGATGCGTTACATTGGCTGAATGTCATATTATAAATAAAGGGTGCAGATAATGTTTCAGTTAGGAGGCACCACTATGGAAGAGGTCCTTTGCAATGTAGAACTGGTCAAAGAAAACAACGACTTCGTCGTCAGGATACAGAGCGATCTCGGCGGCATCAGGGAGTACAAGTCCGTCCAGTTCGAAGAGGTTCTCGAGCAACTCGTCCAGGACATACAGGAAGAGTTCGAATCCTTCTGAGAGGCGATACCATGGCAGTAGATAAAGTGAAACAAGTAACCGACGTCCTAGACATGCTTGCTGACGACACGTCGATCCCCAGGAACATCAGGAAAGGCGCGACCGATGCTAAGGCCAGGCTCCTCGACACCAAGGAGGCAATGGACGTTCGTGCTACCAGCGCGATTGTCATACTCGACGATCTCGCCAACGACCCCAACATCCCTCTGCACGGCAGGACTGTCATCTGGCAGGTCATCAGCCAGCTGGAGACGATGAGCCAGCAGAACTGAAGCGGCCATCCCCGGCCTGCATGGCCGGACAGTTCCCTTTTTTAACATGAGAGGAGCGGGCGGGCTGCCCGTCCCGTCATGCGCTGTTGTCCTCGACTATCCTGAGGAAGTTCTTGAAGACGTCGACCCCGTGCTCCGTGTCCTCCACCTCGGGGTGGAACTGGACGCCGTAGATCGGGCGGCTCTTGCACCTGACGGCCTCGTTGGGGCAGGTGGCGGAGGAGGCGATGACCTCGAACCCCTCCGGGACGCGCTTCACCTCGTCGTTGTGGGACGCCCATACCTTGAACCTCGGAGGCAGGCCCGCGAACAGGTCCTCGTGGGAGAGGACGTCGATCTCCACCCCGCCGTATTCCGGGACGGAGCCTGGAAGGACCGACCCTCCGAAATGCTCGCAGATGAGCTGCATGCCGGCGCAGATGCCCAGGACGGGGAAGTCGGCCTTGTCCAGGTACTCCCCGTTGTTTCCCATGCGCCCCTGGTCGCAGGCGCCGCTGGGAGCGCCTCCGGAGAGGATTATGCCGTCCGCGTCGGATATCTCCTCGAAAGGGACGGTGTTGGGGACGATCTTCGTATCGACCTTGAGATATCTGAGGACGCGCCACTCGCGATGCGTCCACTGCCCTCCGTTATCGACAACATACACTTTCATGCCGCCCCATATGCGAGCATGATAAAAACATGACGAGGGGGGGGGCCTCGCTCCCACTCGATGGTGGCCGGCGGCTTGCTCGTAATGTCGTACACGACGCGGTTGACCGACTCCTTCATGGTGTTCGTGATGCGGGACGATATGGAGTCCAGCACCTCCAGGGGTATCCTCGAGTACGTGGCGGTCATCCCGTCGACCGACGACACGGCGCGGATCGCTATAGTGCGGCCGTAGGCCCTCCTGTCCCCCTGCACGCCGACGGAGCGCGACGGCAGGAGCACCGCGAAGTACTGCCACGGCATCTCCATCTTTCCTGCGACGGAGGCGGTCATTATCTCGTCCTCGACGATGAAGCAGGCCTCGCGGACGATGGCTATGTCCTCCGGGGTCACCTCTCCAAGGCACCTGACGGCGAGAGCCGGCCCTGGGAACGGCTGCCTCTCTGAGGCCCTCACGCCGAGCAGCCTCGCCAGATCGCGCACCTCGTCCTTGTACAGGTCCCTCAGGGGCTCGAAGAGCTCCATGCCCATGTCCTTGGGGAGGCCGCCGACGTTGTGGTGGGACTTTATCGTGTCGCGGACGCCGTCCCCGCTCTCTATCCAGTCGGGGGCTATCGTGCCCTGGACGAGCACGCTGGCGCCGAACTCCTTCGCCTCCCTCTCGAAGACGCGGATGAACTTCTCCCCGATGGCCTTCCTCTTGGCCTCCGGGTCGGTGACGCCTTTCAGCGCGGCGAAGAACTCGTCCCCCGCGTCGACTATCCTGTAGTTGATCCCCATGTCGGACAGCATCCCGCGGACCTCCTCGGTCTCGCCCTTCCTCATGAGGCCGTTGTCCACGTAGACCGCCAGGAGCCTGTCCCCGATGGCCTTGCTCACGAGGGTGGCGGCGACCATGCTGTCCACCCCGCCCGAGCACGCTATTATGGCCTTGCCTTTTATCCTGTCCTTGGCAGCCTGCACCGTCTCGTCGATGAAATCCTCGGCACCCAACATCGGAAATCACCTGCTCCGAATCGGATATGACCTTCTTGGCCTGCTCCAGCCTGTAGATGCAGAGCCTCTCCCTCACGACGGGGTCGTTTATGGCGACCATCTCCGCCGCCAGGACCGCCGCGTTGTCCCCGCGGTCCAGCCCGACGGCCGCGACCGGTATCCCCGGAGGCATCTGTACTATGGATAGGAGGGAGTCCATGCTGACCTTGCCGCTGACCGGGACCCCTATCACGGGCCTGACGGTGAACGACGCGATCGCCCCGGGAAGGGCCGCCGAGAGGCCGGCTATGGCTATGAATACGTCGGAGCCGCTGCTCTTCACGAGCTCCTCGACCCTGCCGGGGGTCCTGTGGGCGGAGGCCACGGCTATGTCGAAAGAGATCCCGAACCTCTTCAGCATCTCGATGGCCTTCTCCGCCACCGGCATATCGCTCTTGCTTCCCATTATGATGGATACCTTGGACATTGCGCCAACTACTGCTTTAGCGATAGATAACCTTGCGCATGGAAGGACGCTGCGAGACGGGCGGTCCGAGAACCGCGGAAGGCCGATGATAAGACAAAGATGGTTTTGTAAATGGTTTCAGGAATTTCCCGGATCAGCTCTTGAGGACGACCACGAGGAATATTCCGACGGCGACAAGCGCACCGATTACGACACCGATGAGGTTGACGACGGCGTTGTAGACTGTCTCATACAGCTCTACCTCGCAGAAGGGGGAGATGTCGCTCCACCCGACGAGGTAGGCCCAGATGACACAGACCAGCAGACCCGCGACTGCCATCACGCCACCGAAAGCCCTGCTTTTCCCAGAGCCCAGGATGGCCGCGAACGCTCCCGCCACTACCATGACGATAGCGAAAGCGAGGACGATCAGGGTCACAAATGTCATGAGATCCATTTTTCTGCCTCCGTTTTTCTGCCCGCAAAACGGGTTAACGTTACGACATGAAATCACTTGCCGTAGTTAAAACCTACGCACAGCCACAAACGCCGCCAGACCGCCTGTAAAGTAAGAATAATGATGTTGGATGAATTATAGCCAGACTGCGGTACTATGCATCCAGGATAATTGACTGTTTTGGCAACCAATTTATAGAACCACACGCTTAGAAAAGCTCATTGTTAATAAATAATACACAAAAATTTAAATATAAGTCAATTATACCGAGATATAACCAACGTACACGGAGTTCGTACATATAATGTCATCGTTAGAACGTCTGGGTCGCGTTGAAGAGATAACCAACGACGGCAGGCTGATAGTGACGTGCGAAGCGTTGCCAGACATCGGCGACCCCGTGTTCGACAGCGACCGGAACAGGATAGGGACGGTCAAGAGGGTGTTCGGCCCGGTCGACGCCCCGTATGCGTCCGTTGCCCCAGAAAAGGGTCCTGGCACATCCGATATGAAAGGAACCGAAATCTTCTACAAGGAGAGGCAGCAGAATGGCAAAAACAAGAGAAGGAACAGAAGAGATCGAAGTCTGCCCCGAGTGCGGCAGCCACCATCTCGTACGTGACTACGAACGCGGCGAACTTCTCTGCGAGGACTGCGGGCTGGTCCTGGACGACCAGTTCATCGACCAGGGGCCGGAATGGAGGGCCTTCGACGTCGAGCAAGGCGAGAAGAGGGCGCGCACCGGCGCTCCCATGACGTACACCATTCATGACAAGGGACTGTCTACCGAGATATCCTGGAAGAACAAGGACAGCTACGGGAAGAGCATACCCACGAGGAACCGCGCCCAGCTGTACAGGCTCAGGAAGTGGCAGAGGAGGATCCGTGTCTCCAACGCCACCGAGAGGAACCTCGCGTTCGCCCTGTCGGAGCTGGACCGCCTCGCGTCCGCGATGGGCCTCCCCAGGAACGTCAGGGAGACCGCCGCGATGATCTACAGGAAGGCTGTCAACAAGAACCTGATCAGAGGCAGGTCCATAGAAGGCGTCGTGGCCGCGTCGCTCTATGCGGCGTGCAGGCAGTGCGGCGTCCCGAGGACCCTGGACGAGGTCGCCAACTCCAGCCGCGTGGGCAGGAAGGAGATCGGGAGGACATACAGGTTCATGACCCGCGAGCTCAAGCTCAAGCTCATGCCCACCAAGCCCCAGGACTACGTCCAGAGGTTCTGCTCCGAGCTGAAGCTGACCGGGGAGGTCCAGAGCAAGGCCGCCGAGATCCTCAAGGACGCCTCCGAGAAGGAGCTCACCTCCGGAAGAGGCCCCACCGGCGTCGCCGCGGCCGCCATCTACATCTCCTCCATCCTCTGCGGGGAGAGGAGGACCCAGAGGGAGGTCGCGGAAGTGGCCGGAGTGACCGAGGTCACCATCAGGAACCGCTACAAGGAGCTCACCGACAAGCTGGGCATCGACATCCAGCTCTGAGCCCCTGTCCCGGGTCATGGGCCCGGGATCGTCCCTTTATTCGGGCTTCTAGCCCTTTCTTCGTCTTCCTGCGCTGGCGGATTCCGCTCGGCCCCCGCCCAGGACGGATATCGCCCACGGGTCGAAGTCCCGCACGTAGCTCGAATAGTCCCAGAACGTCTTCGAATGGTACTCCCCGTCGTGCAGGACTATAGCCGTCATGTATCTCCCCGGCTCGATGTCCAGGTCCGCCATCTTGCTTATATCGGTGAAGTCCCCCTTCACGCGCACCACCGCGCCGGACTGGACCTTGCTCTTGAAGTCCAGCATCTCCTCGTACGTGGGCTCCTTCTCCATCCTCTCCGTCAGTTCGTAGTACACGACGTCGTAGAACACCCCTGACTGGCTCAGGTTGAACGCTATCCTCGCGGAGAACGTGTTCACGCGGCCGTCCTGACAGATGCCCACAGTCATGGTCACCGCCGATGTTACCTTGTCCCGCGTCTTGTCGAACGTGAACGTGCGCGAGTCCGTGAAGCTGAGCTCGTCCGACTCTATCTTCGAGCCTTTGTTTAGGTAGTACTGGGTCTTGTACGAGTATGCTCCGGGGTCCAACGATCCGAAATCCGTGTAGGTGGCGCCGATAACGTCGTAGGCGGTGCTGTCGTCGACCCCGAATTCGAAGATGAGCTTCCTGAACTTCCCCTGATCTGCGGGGATGACGAGGCCGGGCACGAGCGTGAGGGAGCCGTCGGCGTTGGCCGTGAGCACGGGCGACAGCTCGAGGACGAACCCGGGGTCCTCGAACCTGATCGTGAGCGGATCGATGGGATCGGAGATCTTCACGTCTACGCTCTCGTTCTTGTTCCTCTTCACGCCCTGCTCCTCCTTGTCGAGGTCTTTGGTAGGGAGGAAGAACCTCTCGTTGGCGGAGTGGAACGGGCCTATGCCTATGAAGCATTCCACGGCGTCGATCTCGTCTATGTTCGTCCCGGGAGCCAGCTTGAAGTCGGCCACCAGCGTCCCGCTGCCGGGCCCGCGCCTCGGCGTGACGTCCAAATAGCAGCTGTCCACGACTATCTCCGTGCTCCCGCATCTTATATCATCGCGAGGAGAGCGATCGTAAGGGCGATATGCCAGGATGTACCATCCGGAATCCTCCTCCGCGTCCCCGTTGAACTCGCAATAGAAGTCCTCCGCCGCAGCGCCCCAGATGCGAACCTCGAACCCGGAGTAGTCCTCCTCGGCGACGGTGATGTCAGCCATGAGCTTGACCTTGAACTCGCCGTCGTTTATGACGTAGATCCTCCCTTTGGCGGACGAGCCGGTGCTCTCGTCGACGATGTCAAACTCGTCGATCTCTATCAGACCGTCGTTGCCGACCGGCTCGACGTATCCCTTCTCCTCCTCGGGCATTGCGAACACGACGATCAGGACGGCTGCCAGAGCCAGTGCGAGAACCACGGTGCTTATCTGGAATATCACATTGGAGTTCATCCTGTCTCCTTCTTTCGGACGCCGCGGCTGATGGCCTTGCCTTCGATCCGTTCTTCCAGCCGCCCGAATGCAAGCGCTCCTTCAATGCGCTGATCGCGAGGTCCGTTTCATGTATGATATAAGGATTCTGGTATAAAATTGTACATAGTCAATATACTCATTTATGCACATATATCGAGGCGACGGCCTCGGGCCCATGGCGGAGCGCGGCGCGGGAACGTCACTGCCGTTGGCGTGCATGCGCAGGCGGCCTTGATGGCTTGAGAGGATGGCTCCCCAGACACAGGACAGCGGAGACGAAAGCGATGGGCTCAAGAAGAAAGACGATGAGGCGCGAATCAAGGCCTGAACCATTGGAACTCCAGGTATTTTATGTCCCTGCGGGAGACCCTTCCCAGCAGGATCTCCTTCTTCACCCCGCCCGAAAGCCTCACGGTCTTGGACACCTCGGACCATGTGCGTATCCCTCCGTCCTCTATCGCATGGACCAGGTACCTCGCATGGCAGTCGTCCGGCGACGAGGTGTACGCGCGGAAATGGTTGCCGTACTTGAACCCGGACTTGACGACGAGCCCCCTCTCCCTCAGGTCCGAGAACACGGCCAGACGGATGTCGAACCCGTCCTGGGCCTTGGCGCTTACGTCCCTGAGGGCGTCGAACGACATGGGCTCGCCCGACTGGTCCAGCACCCGCATGCGTCCCTTGGACAGGAGATGGCAGCTCTCCACCAGCGACAGCTGCATGAAGCTCCCCACGGTCTTGCCGTAGAACCCGTACGTGCGAAGGGCCTCGGCGTCCTCCTGGTCGTAGACGAAAACCCTGTCGCGCACCAGCCACCCTGTCGGGGCCGCCTTCATCTTCACCGGGAAGACCTTCCCGAACGGGTCCCTGAGGGCCATCCTGTAGTACGTCACGTCGCCCTCCTCGTCGGCCACCGCATAGAGGATGGACCTCTTCCGCTCCTCGGCGTCGATCGCCTGGGATATCAGGTCGGAGGTCTCGAATGTCGCCCTCTCGGAGACGGCTTTGACATAGTACTCGGGGCGGGAGTTGCTCAGCGTCTTGCCCCTGGGGAACACCGACAGGTCGTAGTCCCCCGACTCGGACTTCACCACGAAGCCCCTCTGCCTGAAGTCCCTGTAGACGAGGTAGCGTATGTCGAAGTCGTCAAGGACGGCGGAGGAATGCCTGAAGAGCTCGTCGAAGCGTACGGGAGAGCCGTCCGTCTCGACGTCCAGCCTGCCGCATTCGGAGAGGTAGGTGGCCTCCACCAGGTCCAGGTCCACCCCTCCGCCGCTGCGGGGGTACCCGTAGTTCCCTCTGGTGTACAGGCGGCTCCCCTCGCTCTGGTCGCGGACCTCCACCACGTCGTCCACAAGTATGCCTGTCATCCCGACTCGATATGCGAGTGCGTATGTAAACATGAGGTCGAGAATCCCTGGATGAAGGGGCGCCATGGGACTGATGGCACTCGTCGGAAGAGGCCCGCCCGGGACAGAGTCCAGGCGGGCTTGGAGATCACATCACCTCGATGCGGGTCCCGGCGGGCTTGGCCGTGACCGAGTCCAGGGTCACTTCCAGGAGCCCGTTGTTGTACACGGCCTTCGCGGACTTCGGGTCGGCCTCGCAGGGGAGCGGCAGGTCCTTGTAGAAGCGCTTGTCCCCGTTCTCGACCTTTATCGAGAGGGCGTTTCCGGTGCACTCCAGGCAGATGTCCTTCTTTTCGACCCCTGGCACCTCCGCGACCACCTTGACCTTCCCGTCCTCCATCGACACGTCGGTGAAGGGCTCCCTGACCGAGGCGATCTGAGGCCTCCCGAAGGCCCCGTCGGTGTTCCCGAACTCCTTTACGTGCCTGACGCCGTCGGGACCCTGGTACATGGTGTACCCGTAGGTCTTCACGTCGGGCCCGCTGGTGCTGAAGCTCGCGAACATGTCCTCTATCCTCCTGTTCAAGCTCTCGAAGCTTCCGAAGAAGTCGTTCCAGATGTCGTCGCTGCTCATATGTCTCACCTTTTCTCTCTTTTCCGTCTGTATTTCTCTCTTTCATTTCTTGATAAAGGGTTTGGAAGCGGTTTCCCGATCAGGACTTGTAGTCCCTGAGCTTCTTCCTCGACTCCGGCCCGAACTTGTCCAGGGCCTTGTCGAAGTCGGACATCTCCACCCTGCAGGCCTCGACCTCCTCGTCCGTGGGGGCCTTGCCTCCGGCCACCAGGCGCCTGACGGCGTTCATCACGGCCTCGTTGCATATGGCCGCGATGTCCGCGCCGGTGCAGCCCTCGGTCCTCTCGGCGAGCGCGTCGAGGTCCACGTCCTCGGCCATCGGCCTCTTCCCGGTGTGTATCCCGAAGATCGACTTCCTGGACTCCTTGTCCGGGGGCCCTATGAAGATCGACTTGTCGAACCTCCCGGGCCTGAGCAGGGCGGGGTCCATTATGTCCGGCCTGTTGGTCGCGGCTATCACCACCACGTTGTCCAGGCCCTCGAGCCCGTCCATCTCGGTCAGCATCTGGGAGATAACCCTCTCGGTGACGTTGCTGTCCCCTCCGGTCCCCCTCTCGGGCGCTATGGAGTCGATCTCGTCCATGAAGATCACGCAGGGCGACGCCTGCCTGGCCTTCCTGAACGTCTCCCTCACGGCCTTCTCGGACTCCCCGACCCACTTGTTGAGGAACTCCGGCCCTTTGACCGCGATGAAGTTCGCCTCGGACTCCGTCGCCACGGCCTTGGCCAGGAGGGTCTTCCCCGTTCCGGGCGGACCGTAGAGCAGGATCCCCTTAGGAGGCTTGGCGTTCATGTGGTCGAACACCTTGCCGAACTTCAGAGGCCACTCCACGGCCTCCTTGAGCTCCTGCTTGGCCTCCTCGAGGGCTCCGATGTCCTCCCATCTCACGTTGGGCTTCTCGATCAGGACCTCCCTCATGGTGGACGGCTGCATGTCCTTCAGC
>JAFYAH010000067.1 GCA_017540825.1 Candidatus Methanomethylophilaceae archaeon
GCGCCGCTCTCGGAGCGTTCTATAGGGTTTGTCGCGTCCATGCCCTCGGCGGCCTTGGCTTGCGCCAGGCGGCCCGCCGTCGGGCATGTCCGCTCCTTTCCAAAAGAAAAAGTCATGAGGACGCCCTCTCCACGTACGACGGCATCAGCCGCTGGCGACGCGGGCATGCCGGCGGGCCCGCGGTCTGGACCGGCGGGAGCCCCTTTGCGGAGCCTCCGTCCGGGCTCACGCCCTCGACTTCCTGTAGAACGCCGCCGCGCCCAGGACGGCGAAGAAGACGACCATGCCGGCCTCCATCGAGAGGAGCAGGGAGTCGTCCCTCTCGGCGTCCGGCTCGTCGATCGGCTCGGCGCCGTAGCCCGACCAGGACCCTATCACGTCGTCCGAGGCGTAGATGGATATGGCGGACGTCCACGTCCGTGAAGGCGCCCTCGAAGGATGGGAAGAGCCCGCAGTGCACCTCCAGCTCGGAGATGCGCGAGCAGTTGCCGAACGCCCTGGCCCCAGCGACCTGAGGCCCTCCTCCGAAGACGGCGAACTCCATGGCGGAGGCCCCGTACGGCGAGTAGAACGCGTCCTTCCCGACCTCCGAGTCGCCGTTCAGGTCCACGTACTGTAGGCCGGAGCATCCGTAGAACGCCCTGTCCCCGACTGACTTGACGGAGTCCGGGAGCTCCATTCCCGTCAGGCCCGCAGTGGCCGAAGCACTCCTCGGGCACGGCCTCCAGGCTCACCCCCAGGGTCATCGTGGACAGGCTGGTGGATGACCAAGGGGATCCCGATGCGCATTGCAATCCCGACATCATGCACGACGAGGGCACGCGGACCCGCTTCCCGAGTCTTCCCGGTTGTCAGCTATTTCTATCTCGACCGGGATGACCAGGTCGCCGCAGAAGCGGAGAGGCAGGCTCGCGATGAAGCAGACGTTGTTGTTCGAAGAGGCCAGGGAGGACGCAGACGTGTTCGAGCCGCTGGCTTCGCGCATGAGGCCCAGGGATCTCGACGAGTACTCCGGGCAGAGGCATCTCCTCGGCAAGGGGAAGCTGCTGCGCAACCTCATCGAGTCCGACAGCATACCTTCTATGATACTCTGGGGGCCTCCTGGGGTGGGAAAGACGACGCTGGCGGGGATAATCGCCGAGAGGACGAACTCGAGGTTCGTGAAGCTTTCTGCCATGACGTCCGGGACGAAGGAGGTCCGCGAGGTCATGGAGAGGGCGGAGTCCTCGCGGAGGAACGGGAAGAAGACCATACTGTTCCTGGACGAGATCCATCGCTTCAACAAGGCCCAGCAGGACGTCTTCCTCCCTTTCGTGGAGAAGGGCAGCGTCATACTCATAGGCGCCACCACCGAGAACCCCTCGTTCGAGGTCAACTCGGCGCTGCTGTCCAGATGCAGGGTCTTCGTGCTCCATCCGCTGGAGCAGGAGGACCTGGAGGCTCTGCTGGAGCGCGCGATCGAGGACCCTCGGGGCTACGGGGGCTACCGGATAGACATGCCGGAGGGGATGGTGTCGATGATCGCGGACTTCTCGAAGGGGGACGGGCGCGCCGCCCTTAACACCCTGGAGACCATCCTGACGAACGGCGATGTATCTGACGGCAGGATCACGGTCACCATGGACGGGATCAAGGACTGCATCTCGAGGAAGTCCATGATGTACGACAAGGGCGGAGAGGAGCACAACCAGGTCATATCCGCGTTCCACGAGAGCATCCGGAACTCGGACGTCGACGCGGCGCTCTTCTGGCTGGCGAGGATGCTGGAAGCGGGCGAGGACCCGGTGTGGATCGCCAGGCGCATCACCCATGCCGCCGCAGAGGACATAGGGCTCGCCGACACGAACGCCCTCCATGTGGCCGTTGACTGCTTCGAGGCTGTGAGGCTCATCGGGATGCCGGAATGCGCCGTCCACCTGGCCGAGGCTGCGATATACCTATGCCTGGCCCCCAAGTCGAACTCGGTGGTCCTGGCCTACGGCGCGGCAAGGAAGGACGCCGAGACTCATGACGTCGACCCGATACCGATGGCGGTCAGGGCCGCCTACACGAAGCTCCAGAAGGACCTCGGGTACGGCAGGGGATACCAGTACCCCCACAGCGCTCCCGACAGGATCACGGACATGCAGTGCATGCCGGACTCGCTCGTAGGGACGAGGTACTACCGCCCGTCGGACCAGGGCTAGGAGAAGGCCTGCAAGGCCAGGTACGAATGGATCCTCGACTGGCACAGGAAGCATGACGGCATCAGGCGAGGCTGGATCGGTACCTTTTAAGGGCCTCCTGGGCCTTCCTGCGGACGTCGTAGTCCTCGGCCTGCTCGGCGGCGGCCATGTACCATCCGCGGGCTTCCGTGAAGGACTGGGCGACCCCTTCCCCCTTCTCGTACATCGCCGCGACGTACAGCTGAGAGCGAGGGTCCCCGCTTTTCGCCGCCTTCTCCAGCAGCATGAACGCCTCCTCGTTCGACTGAGGCACGCCGGTCCCGCTGTAGTACATGAGCCCCAGGGCGCATTGGGCCCCTGCATGCCCCTGATCCGCAGCCCTCCTGTACCAGCCTGCGGCGATAGAAAGGGACTTTTCCACTCCGGCGCCGTCGACGTACATGCACGCCAGGTTGTTCTGGGCCACGGCGTATCCCTTCTCCGCCGACCTCTCGTACATCTCGACGGCCTTCTCTTCCGACCTCGGCAGCCCTTTCCCGGTCCTGTACATGTCCCCGAGGCAGCACAGCGCCCAGGCGTCGCCGTAGTCCGCAGCCCTCCTGTACCATTTCAAGGCTTCCGGATACGACTGGGGGACCCCCCTCCCATGGAAGCACATCCACCCGATGTTGTACTCCGCTTCGTGGAACCCCTGCTCGGCGGCCTTCCTGTACCATCTGGCCGCCTCGGATTCGGACCTCGGGATCCCCCTCCCCTTCTGGAACATCAGCCCGAGGCCGTTCTGGCCCAAGGCGTCCCCATGGTCTGCGGATTCGGCGAAGAGCTCGATAGCCTCCTGGTACGACCTCTCCACTCCCAGCCCCTTGGAGTACATCTCGCCGAGCCTTCCCTGCGAGCGCGGATGCCCTTGCTCGGCGGCTCTCCTGTACCATTCCACGGTCTTCTCGTGCGATTGCAGGACGCCCCTCCCATAGCGGTAAGAGCTTCCGAGGCAGCACTGGGCCGGAGCGTATCCCTGCTCCGCCGCCTTAGAATACAGCCGGAAAGCCTCCTCGGCAGACTTCTGGAAGCATAAGCCTTCTTCGTGCATGACGCCCAGGACCGTCGTCGCGCGGAGATCTCCCGAGCTGTCCCGTTCCTTGAACCACGAGGCGGCCTCCTCGTCCGAACCGAACCGTGGCATCCCCGCTTCTGCCAGGCCGCGGAACACGTCGTACGTGTCGGCGGAGGCCTTCGCGCTGTCGTACCAGGCTTCGACTGACGACCTCTGGATGACCGGGGCCCGTCCCGATTCGTCCTGTCCGTCCTCGATATCCTTCGATCTTCCGAAGAGCTTGAAAGCCATGGTGAGAACAGTCGTTCTGAGGATAAATGATTTCATCCGGCAATGGCTTTCGTTAGCCCTGTATCATCGTACCCGGACGCGTCCCGCCGGCGATCTCGCTTGACGATCGACACGATGCGCGAGACCAGGCTCCTGTCGCCTTCCGACTCCACCCTTTCCACCCTCGTGGCGCCTTCCAGCCTCCCTATGGTCGCCACGAGCCTCTCCTCGTAATCCCATTGCGTGCTGACATGGAGGTTCGTCCTGTGCAGCGTCAGCAGGTTGAACGCGACCGAGTAGACGCCGGCGGTGGCGGTCGTCAGCAGCAGATGGAACCAGACCTTCAGCCTTCTTTCTGTTACCAGCGTCGTCATGGGGCCGATGTCCGCCAGGTCTCCGCCCATGGACTCGACAAACATGGCGGTGAACTCGTGCTGGATCTCGTCGTGTTCGACGGTCGTCCTGTCGATGTGCAGGGAGACGAGGGTCATCTCCAGAAAGATGAGCATCGACGTCGCTATGCTTATCTGGACGTCGTACCCGCCTTCTATCCATCCGTTGTTGAACAGGAGGATGATGGCGAAGTTGAGGGCGGCCATGACGGCGAACGTCGCCTTGGTGGCGAGCAGGGCTTTCTTCGGGAGTCCCATCCTGCCGCTTTCCAGCAGAGCCTCCATGCGGGAGACCTCGTTTCCGCGGGAGCGGGAGTACTCCATGAGGGATTCCACCCATTCCATGTCGCGGATGCGATGGGAGCTCAGGCCCTTCACCTCCAGATACTGGATGAAGAGCACGATGGTCCATGCTATGGCTATGGAGCCCAGGAACAGCTGGTTCTTCATGTCTTCTATCTCCTCATAGTCCTCTATGATTGTAAGGGTGGTCTCCACGGACAGGGCGGGGATCAGGACCATGATGAGAAGGACCGCGACTATGCGGAAAAGGGCGTCATGTTCCGAGCGACTCATGACGCAGTTCAGGAACCGGTCCGCATTCGGGTCCATGAACTAGCACCGTTTTTATCGTATTAAAACGATGCAGAAGGCATGTCTCTGTTAGCGGGAAGAACCCAAGGCGGAATCAGCGGGGCCAGGATACCTTGGCTGCTGGTGATAGGGGAGATCCTGCTGGGCCTTGCGATCTACAGGTATGCCGTGAGCTTCATAATAGGGACGATATCGGACTGGGACGAGGTCGTCGGATCGGTGATGACCTTACTGGGGCTGCTTTTCAATCTCGCCATGATCCTGCTCAACGTGGACTCCGTGATCGGGATTGCCTCTGCCAAGCCGAGCTCGTGGAGGAAGGCCATGAGGTCCTCCGTCATCCTGGCCTCTATCAGCATCCTCTACGACATCCTGGAATGGCTGGGGATAGACAGCGGTTTCATAGCGTTCCAGAACGAGTTCATTTTACCTCCGGTCGTCGCCACGATCCTGATAATGATGCTGCCCTCCGTGCGCAGGTTCTACATCCCTCCCCTGGCCGAGATGCCTCCGCTGAGGAGCTGGGTCGCCTACGTCTTCTTCTGGCCGCTCATGCCCAGCGGCTCGTACAGGTTCGTCAAGGCCGAGGACGCGGAGAGTCCCTCTTCATGACTGGAGCGCGTCAGCTCCCATCTACCCTGCCGGGCGAATGAAGGGGATCTGGCTGTCGTCTCTTTCCACGGCACGGGACATCCTCGGAGCAGCCTTGCACTTCGATCAGCTGAGTGAATGCGCTCCTTCTTCCGGGCAGAGCCGGTGGGACACGCATCATGGGATCTGTTCGGACAGGCCTCTGGGACGAGGCGGCTTCCGATTCGAGGGGCTTCCTGGTATGCGACCGCTCCCGCTAACGATAAATCGTCCGATGCCTTCCGCGACATATGTACTACAACCAATACGGCGACTCCAGGCTGTCCGCTCTCGGGTTCGGGGCGATGCGCCTTCCGGTGATAGGCGGGAACGACGCCGTAATAGACGAGGCGGAGGCCACAAGGCTGGTAGACGAGGCACTCAGGTCTGGGATCAACTATTTCGACACCGCATGGGGATACCACGCCGGAAGCTCCGAGACGGTCATCGGGAAGGCCCTCAGCAGGCATCATCGCGAGTCCTTCTTCCTGTCCACCAAGTTTCCGGGCTACGACGTCGGCAATTTCGGCAAGGTCGAGGAGATCTTCGAGCAGCAGCTGAGGAAATGCCGGACGGACTACTTCGACTTCTACTTCCTCCACAACGTCACGGAGCTGAACATCGAGATGTACCTGGACGACGACAGGTACCATACGTTCAGCTACCTGATGGAGCAGAGGAGGAACGGCCGCATCAGGCATCTCGGGTTCTCCTGCCACGGCAGCTTGGAGACCATGAGGAGGTTCCTCGACAGGTACGGGGAGCACATGGAGTTCGGCATGATACAGCTCAACTATCTGGACTACGAGTTCCAGGGCGCACGGGAGAAGGTCGAGCTCCTCAACAGCAGAGGCATCTCCATATGGGTCATGGAGCCTCTTCGCGGCGGACTCCTCGCGAAGCTTCCGGAGGAGGGGGCGGCGGAGCTGGAGAGGCTGCGCCCCGGCGTGAAGCCGGCGGAATGGGCGTTCAGGTTCCTTCAGGCCATCCCGGGGGTCACGGTCATCCTGTCCGGGATGAGCGAGATGTCCCAGATGAAGGAGAACATCCGCGTCTTCGAGAGAAGGGATCCTTTGAACGACGAGGAGGCGGAGACGCTCAAGCGCATCGCCAGAGGCATGGTCAGCGGCAAGATAGTCCCCTGCACTTCCTGCAAGTATTGCCTGTCCCATTGCCCCAGAGGCCTGGACATACCCTTGTTCATGTCTCATTACAACGAGACCAGCTTCACCGGCGGCGGGTTCATCTCGGCCATGTACATAATGTCGCTCCCCGAGGACAAGAGGCCGTCCGCATGCGTCGGATGCGGAAGATGCGAGGCGGTCTGCCCGCAGGGCATCGGAATCTCTGAGAAGATCAGGGAGCTCGATTCGATGACCGCCGGGACCAGGAAGGCCATGTCCGGGGAGGAGCGAAGGGCTCTCCTCCGATCGAGGAAAGGGCGGAAGGGCCGGTCGGGGCGCTCGCAGGGGCTCGCCGGCGGCCTTCCGCTTAAGGGTAGTGGTTCATTCGGCTCGGGAGGATGTGCGGTACAGCCTTTCGTTATTGCCTACGTAGGAGTATCCTGCGAGGCTCTCGGCATCCTTCGAAAGCCTGTTGCCGTCCTCGTCGTAGAAGCTGAGGCTGAAGTAGAACGCCTCGTCGCCGATGGCCTCAACCGAGTCCGGGATGTTGATGGATTGCAGATTGCAACCGTTGAAGGCCCAGTCCCCGATCGATACCATTGTGCCTGGAAGGGATATCGAACCGATCGTCGAGACGTAATAATTCTCGTTCATTTCCCAGCTTCCATGGCAGCTGTCATGGAACGCATGGTCCCCCACCGTGGTCACCCCTTCTCCGATCACGACGTTCTCGATGGGGGTCTTGTTGTACGCCATGAGATCGTTGAAGCCGTATGTATATGCGTTATATGAGTCACCAGGGGCCAGGTTCTCAAACCACGGGGCGGTCGACTTCGAATATTTCACATTCTTAGTGCTCGGGCTGCTCCCCCACCAGCTCGTGCACGTCTTGGTGTACGATTCCCATGAGTAGTCGTACATCGGCCCCGTGCCGGTTATCATGAGGTTGCCCTGCATGTCCAGGCAGAACCGGACGTCATCCCCGCACGAACCGGTCATGGCGACGTAGGGGGAGGCGTCCTCCGTCATGCGGAGCGCCCCGTCGGCGCCCGCGAAGGCGCGACCTGCCAGCATCGCCGGTTCTGGCTGGAGCCTGATGTTCTCGTAATAGAACGACAGGCCGAAGAAGGCGTAGGCGCCGACTGACGACAGGTCCGCCCCGAAAGAAGCCTCCTCGAGGGAATAGCAGTACGCGAATGCCTTCATGCCTATCGATCTCACGTTGGTCAGGTCGGCCGACCTCAGGGTCGAGCATCCGTACAGGGCCTTGGCGGCCACGGCCGTGACCTTCAGGTCCCATCCTTTGTAGGACACATGGCTGGGCACGGAGACTGCGCCCCCTTCGTAGCCTGTTACGGTGACTGTGCGGGAGTCCACGGAGGAGACGGAATAGACGATGCCGTCCGCGGAGAAGGCCTCCCCCTTCTCGAGAGCACCGGCCATGCGGAGCATCCTCTCGGAGCCGAAGAAGATGTGGCCGCGGAGATCCAGGGACGGCTCCATCTTATTGCCGTCGAGGTCCAGGAACCTCACGCCGTAGAACGCGTTCGGGCCTATGTGCTCCAGGGTCGTCGAGATCTCCGCCATCTCCAGGGACCTGCATCCGCTGAATGCGCTCCTGCCTATCTTCGTCACGCCTTCCTCGATGGTTATCTCCTTGAGGTTCGCGCAGCTGAAGAACGCGTATCCCTCCACAGCGGCGACGTTGCCGGGGATGACGACGGAGGGGAGCCCGTCGCAGTAGGAGAACGCCTTGACTCCTATGGACGCCGCTCCGGAGAGGTCCAGGCTGGACAGGCTGCCGTCGCCGTAGAACGCCTTGGTCCCTATCGTCGAGCTGTGGCTGGCGAACTTCACCGTCACGAGGCTCTTGCACTCGCTGAACGCGCCCTTGCCGACGGCCGTGTTATCGGGGATCGCGAGCGACTCGAGGCCGCTTCCGTAGAACGCGTATCCGCCAATCTTTTTCAAGTTCGTGGGGAGATTGATTGATTTGAGGGACTGGCAGTAGGAGAACGACTTCAGCCCCACGGACTCCACCGACCCCAGCCCCACCGACTCCAGGGACGTGCATTTGTAGAACGCGTAGTTCCCGACGGTCTTCACGGAGGACGGCATCGATACGCTCTTCAGGTCCTCGCAGCCGTAGAACGCCCTGTCGGCTATCGCAGTGATCCTGTACCCATAGTAGATGGGCTGGATCGTGACGCTGCCGGCGGTTCCGCGGAACCCTGTCACAGCGGCTTCCTTTCCGTCCGCGCTTACGGAGTATTCGAGCGTATAACTCTGGCGGTACAGGTAGCCGTTTCCCGTTCCCGCGTAGGCGTATCCGGGAGTCATCGAATCGAAGTGCAGCTCGCCGGCATCGTACATGGATAATTGGTCGAGTTCGAACGCATAGTCGTCGATCTCTTTCAAGGATGCGGGCATATTAATGTATTTCAGATACTTGCAATTGTTGAAGGCTCCGCATCCGATGTATTCCACGGAATCCGGAAGGAAGACGTACTGGAGGTTCCTGCAGCCGCTGAACGTCATGTCCACTATTGCTCTCACGGGACCGGTTATGGTCACGGACGAGATGGACTTGCATCCGCAGAATGCACCTTCTCCGATGGACGTCACCGAATGGGGTGTGATTACGCTTGACAGATTGGTGCATCTGTAGAAAGCATAGCTCCCGATGGATGTGACCCCTTCCTCTATAGTCACGGATTTGACATCCTCTCCCCAGGGGGCATAAGCTATATCGGGGCCATACGTTGAATAGTGGTCCATTCTTCCCTGTCCCGAGATGGTCAGGTTGCCGTTGTCGTCGAGGTCCCATACGAGGTTGTCCCCGCAAGTCCCCGACGAGGCAGCGTCGGAGCCCTCCGCCAGGACGGACACGAAGGCAAGGCTTGAAACAACAAATATTGTGAATAATAAAATATTCAATCTATTGGAATATTTGTTATATCTTTCATTTAATTTTTCCATGATTATACAACTCTGGTATCAATTAATAAATCTATCGTACGCATGCTCAGAGCCTTCGTCACCGGTACGGCGGCTGCGGAGGCAGGACTCCGTTCCCTTCCGATAGCAAGCGGAGCCGCATGTCCGAGGACCTGACGTCCGCTATCGGCATCGCCTGTCCCTTTGTCGGAACGGGCGCAGGGCCGACCGCGTTCCAAACCATTATGTCCTTGCTCGACGATAATCGGCACCTGCGGAGGGGCCGGTCACGGGACAGATAATAATCCATGTCGACATGGACGCGTTCTATGCTTCCGTGGAGGCCCGCGACAACCCCGGCCTTCGCGGCAAGCCCCTCATCATCGGCTCCATGCCCTATGAGAGGGGGGTGGTCTCGACCTGCAGCTACGAGGCCAGGAAGTACGGGGTGCGCTCCGCCATGAACATAAAGGAGGCCTACAGGCTCTGCCCCGACGGCATCTACATGCACCCTAACTTCGACAAGTACAAGGCTGTCTCGGAGAGGCTGCACGAGATCTGGGGATCCTATGCCACGGTGTCCGAGACCATCGCTCTGGACGAGGCCTTCCTGGACGTCACCGAGACCGCAGGCACCTTCGAGAGGGCCAGGGAGATGGCCAAAGAGATCAAGAGCAGGACCAGGTCCGAGCTCGGACTGAGCTGCTCCGTGGGGCTGGCCTACTCCAAGTCAGCGGCCAAGACGGCTAGCGAGGAGAAGAAGCCCGACGGGTACTTCGAGATCCTCACCCCGAAGGACTTCACGGACCTCCTCATCGACCGCGACGTCAGGGCCCTGTTCACAGTCGGCGCCAGGACGGCCGAGAAGCTCCATGGGGCCGGGATAGACACAGTCAGGGACCTGCTGGGAAGGGAGGACGACGTCGTGGCGCTCCTCGGAAGGCAAGGGAGGATGCTGGTCCAGCTCGCTCGCGGCATAGACGACAGGAAGGTGACGCCCTACAGGCCGGAGGACGCCAAGTCGGTGAGCCGCGAGATAACCTTCCAGGAGGACGTCCACGACTACAGGCTGCTGGAGGACGTCCTGCTCCTGATGTCCATGAGCGTGGCGGAGCGCGCCAGGAGACACAACCTCCGCGGGGGCGGCGTCGTATTGAAGGTCACCTACTCCGACATGAAGAGCATCACCCGCTCCCGGGCGACGATGCGCTGCGACGATGCGCTTTCCATACATCGCGAGGCTGTCGAGATGCTCTCCTCGCTGAGCAGGCGCGGGGTGAGGCTCATAGGCGTCGGCATCTACAACCTGTCCAAGGGCAGGAGCCGCCAGACGACCATCGAGGAGGCCGTCTCCATCTTCAGGACGGACGAAGGCAGGAGGCTGGAGGAGGCTCTGGCGGAGATGAGCGGGCGCTACGGCATCGACTTCTCCGCGAACACGGACGGCGTCCGCCGCATAGACGCCCTCCACAGCCTGGTGGAGGACATGAGGATCCGTCGGGTGTATGGTTGAAATCAGCCTTTTGGATTTCTACTATTGTATAAAAATATACATTATTACATTTTTCAATACATAGGTTTATATCCGATAGGTCTCTTGTCTTAGATGCTTAGAAATAATCATTAATGAACAAAAACATTCAACGTGATACCATGGAACCGACTCTGGAAGAAGTATTGAAGATCGCCGCCGACGGGAGGTACAGGAAATGCCCCGTATGCCGCAGGATAGCCTCCGACAGGACCCCCGCCGATCTGGCCAAGGTGCTCATGAACGTGTCCAGCCACTGCTTCCTGCTGGAGAGCGTGGACGAGGACAAGAACTGGGGGCGCTACTCCTTCCTGGGATTCGATCCTTCGCTGGCGATCTCCTGCAAGAACAAGACCATGCGCATCGGGGACCTGGAGGTGTTCACCGAAGACCCCGCCTCGTACGTCCGCCAGATACTGGAGGCGCACAGGAGCCCCAGGATGCCAGGGCTCCCTTCGTTCACCGGCGGCCTGGTGGGCTATTTCGCATACGACTACATGAAGTACGCCGAGCCCTCCCTCAGGCTGAACGCCAAGGACGACGAGGGCTTCCAGGACATGGACCTCATGCTGTTCGACAAGGTCATAGCCTTCGACAACGCCGACGGGAGCATCGTGCTGATTTCCAACATGGACCTGAAGGACCCCGAGACGGCCTACAACATGGCACAGATGGACCTGGACCAGATGGAGAGGCTGGTGAGGGAAGGGGAGATGAAGGCAGACGTCCATGGCCGCCTGACGTCGGATGTGAGGGCGCTGTTCGACTGCGAGAGGTTCTGCTCCATGGTGGAGGAGGCCAAGCGCCACATATACGAGGGGGACATCTTCCAGATAGTCCTCTCCAACCGTCTCGAGGCCGACTTCGAGGGAAGCCTGTTCGACACCTACATGGCGCTGAGGGAAATCAACCCGTCCCCGTACATGTTCTACTTCTCCGGGACTGATATGGAGGTCGCCGGAGCGTCCCCGGAGACCCTGGTGAAGCTGGAGGACGGGGTGCTCCACACCTTCCCCCTGGCCGGGACCCGCCCCCGCGGGAAGACCCCCGAGGAGGACGTCGCGCTGGAGGAGGACCTCCTCTCCGACGAGAAGGAGCTGGCGGAGCACAACATGCTCGCGGACCTCGGGCGCAACGACATCGGCAGGATATCCCGCTTCGGCTCAGTGGAGGTCGAGAGGTTCCACACGATACAGAGGTTCTCCCATGTGATGCACATAGGATCCACCGTCCGCGGGGAGATATCCGAGGGGAAGGACGCCCTCGACGCGGTCGGCTCCATCCTGCCGGCAGGGACCCTGTCCGGCGCCCCGAAGATAATGGCCAGCCGCCTGATCAACGAGCTGGAGGACAACAAGAGGGGGATCTACGGCGGAGCGATAGGGTACATAGACTTCGCCGGGAACCTGGACACTGCGATCGCCATCCGCATCGCCTACAAGAAGAACGGGAAGGTCTTCGTCCGCAGCGGGGCCGGCATCGTGGCCGACTCCGTTCCAGAGAAGGAGTACAAGGAATGCTTGGACAAGGCCGCCGCCGTCATAGCGGCCCTTAAGAGGGCGGGAGGCGATGCCTGATGATACTCATAATCGACAACTACGACAGCTTCACATACAACCTGTACCAGCTCGTCGGGTCCATATGCCCTGACGTGAAGGTGGTCAGGAACGACGAGATAACCGCGGACCAGGCCAACTTCATGAGGCCGCAGGCGATAATCATTTCACCCGGTCCAGGACGCCCGGAGGACGCCGGGGAATGCGTGAAGATCATAAGGAGGCTCAGCTCCAGATGCCCCATCCTCGGCGTCTGCCTGGGGCACCAGGCCATCTGTCAGGCCATGGGCGGGGAGGTGGTCCACGCCAGCCGCCTCATGCACGGCAAGCAGTCCAAGATCAGGATAGTGGGGAAGGACCCGTTGTTCGAGGGCCTCCCGCAGGAGATGGACGTTGCCCGCTACCACTCTCTGGCGGCAGACCCGGACACGCTCCCGGGGTGCCTGGAGGTGACCGCCGTCTCGGACGAGGGGGAGATCATGGCCGTCAGGCACCGCATCTATCCGATGCACGGCGTCCAGTTCCACCCGGAGTCCATCCTCACCCCTTACGGAAGGGAGATGATGGTCAGGTTCCTTAAGACCGCAGGCATCGATACGGGTGACAGCGAATGATAAAGGACGCCATAATCAAGATTGTAGACAAGCAGGACCTCACCTACGACGAGGCGTACCAGGTGATGAACGAGATCATGACCGGCCAGACCACGCCGACGCAGAACGCCGCTTACCTCGCCGCGCTGTCCACCAAGAGCACCAAAGCGGAGACCATAGCCGAGATCGCCGGAAGCGCGGCCGCGATGAGGGACGGCGCCGTCCGGTTCGACAACCCCTACGACACCCTGGACATAGTCGGGACAGGAGGAGACGGGTCTCACAGCTTCAACATCTCGTCAACATCGGCCCTGGTGATAGCCTCGTCCGGCGTGAAGGTGTCCAAGCACGGAAACCGCGCCGCATCTTCCAAGAGCGGGTCGGCGGACGTGCTGGAGGCGCTCGGAGTTTCGCTGGACCAGGACCCCCAGAAGGCGGCCAGGCTGCTGGAGGACCCCGGCATCTGCTTCCTTTTCGCCCAGAAGTACCACCCTTCCATGAGGTACGTGGGGGCGCTGAGGAAGGAGCTGGGCATCAGGACGGTCTTCAACATACTCGGCCCCCTGACCAACCCGGCCAAGCCGAAGTACCAGGTCCTGGGCGTCTACGACCCTCTCCTAATCGAGCCCCTCGCGCGCGTCATGACGACGCTGGGCGTTAGGAAGGGCATGGTGGTCTATGGGAACGACCGCATGGACGAGCTCTCCATATCCGACTCCACCACGATATGCGAGTTCGAGGACGGGAGATACGAGGTCCACATAGTCTCTCCCAAAGACTTCGGCCTGAAGATGGGGAGGAAGGAGGACGTGCTGGGCGGGACCGCGGAGGAGAACGCCCGCATAACGACGGACGTCCTCTCCGGCAAGAAGGGTACGAAGAGGGACGTCGTCCTGATGAACTCCGCCGCAGGGCTCTACTGCGCTGGGAAAGCGTCAGACCTCAGGGAAGGGGTCGAGATAGCCGCCAACCTCATCGACGAAGGCAAGGCCCTGGAGCTCCTGGAAAGGTACAGAGAGGCAAGCAGATGACCGTGCTCGACGAGCTCGCCGAAGAGGCCCGCAGGAGGGTCCGGCGCGCCGAGAGGGAGGCTCCCCTGGAAGAGATGAGGAGGAGGGCCGAGGAGGCCGCCGGCAGAGGGTTTCCGTTCGAGGACGCCCTAAGAAAGGAGGGGATGTCGTTCATCTGCGAGGTCAAGAAGGCCTCTCCTTCCAAAGGCGTCATCTCGGAGTCGTTCCCGTACATGGAGATCGCCAGGGACTACGAGCGCGGCGGAGCCTCGTGCATATCTGTCCTGACCGAGCCCAGCCGGTTCTTAGGAGACCTGAGGTACCTGTCCGAGATCGCCGGAGAGGCGAAGGTCCCGGTGCTCAGGAAGGACTTCGTCGTGGACGAGTACATGATATACGAGGCGAAGCTCGCCGGGGCGTCCGCGGTCCTCCTGATATGCTCGATCCTAGGCGAGGACGAGCTCAGCAGGTTCATCGGGGCATGCGACTCCCTCGGGATGTCGGCCCTCGTGGAGGCCCACGACGAGGAGGAGGTGTCCAAGGCGCTGAGATGCGGCGCGAGGGTCATAGGGGTCAACAACCGCGACCTGAGGGACTTCACTGTGGACCATCGCAACTGCCTCAGGCTCCGTCCCATGGTCCCGGACGACGTGCTGTTCGTCGCCGAGAGCGGGATACGGACCCGCCAGGACATCGAGGACCTCGAGAGGAGCGGAGTGGACGCCGTGCTGATAGGAGAGACCCTAATGCGCGCGGAGGACCGCGTGTCCAAGCTCCGCGAGCTCAAAGGCTCCGGAGTCAAGGTCAAGCTCTGCGGGATGCGCACCGAGAGGGACGTCTCCGAGGCGGTGAAGGCTGGCGCGGACATGATAGGGATGGTCCTGTCCCCGGGCTTCCGCAGGAGCGTCCCCACAGGGCGGGCGGTCAGGATGTCCCGTCTGGTGCCGAGAGGCGTCGTCCTGGTCGGGGTCTTCGTGGACAGCCCCGCCGAAGAGGTGGAGAAGGTGTCGAAGCTGCTCAATCTGGGCATGGTCCAGCTCCACGGCTCCGAAGATGATGAATACGTGTCCCGCATCCGCAGTTCGCTGGGCGTGCCGGTGGTCAAGTCCTTCGTCGTGAAGAGCGAGGACGACCTGGCCAGGGCGGAGAGATCGGCAGCCGACCTCGTCCTGCTGGACGGCGGGATGGGATCCGGAGAGGGATTCGACCGGTCCCTCATGAGGCCGCTGGGACGCAAGGTGGTGCTGGCAGGGGGGCTCACTCCCGAGAACGTGGGCGAGGCCGTCGCTGCGATGCGCCCGTACGCTGTGGACGTCAGCTCTGGCATCGAGACGGACGGCGCAAAGGATCCAGATAAAATGAAGGCATTCGTCGAGAGCGCAAAGGCCGCATGCAAGGAGGACAGGGAATGACCAATCCAAACGGAAGGTTCGGCATCCATGGGGGGCAGTACATCCCGGAGACGCTGATGAGCACCGTTATCGAGCTGGAAGAGGCGTACAACCATTACAAGGACGACCCAGGGTTCAAGCAGGAGCTCGATGCGCTGCTAAACGAGTACGCAGGCCGCCCGAGCCGCCTCTACTTCGCGAAGAAGATGACGGAGGACCTGGGCGGAGCCAAGATCTATCTCAAAAGGGAGGACCTGAACCACACAGGGGCGCACAAGATAAACAACGTCCTGGGGCAGGCGCTTCTGGCGAAGAAGATGGGGAAGACCCGCCTCATCGCCGAGACCGGAGCAGGGCAGCACGGCGTGGCCACGGCGACCGCGGCTGCGCTGATGGGCATGGAGTGCGTCGTCTACATGGGGGTCGAGGACATGCGGAGGCAGGCGCTGAACGTCTACCGCATGAGGCTCCTGGGCGCCGAGGTCCGCGGCGTCGAGACCGGAACGGGCACCCTGAAGGACGCTGTCTCCGAGTGCATGCGCGAGTGGACCACACGCATCGACGACACCCACTACTGCCTCGGTTCGGTCATGGGGCCGCACCCGTTTCCGACCATTGTGAGAGACTTCCAGTCCGTGATAGGGAAGGAGATCAGGGCCCAGATGATGGAGAAGGAAGGAAAGCTTCCCGACATGCTGGTCGCTTGCGTGGGAGGAGGGAGCAACGCCATAGGGACGTTCTACGACTTCATAGGCGACGAGAGCGTGGAGCTGGTCGGATGCGAGGCCGCAGGCAAGGGGATAGACACATTCGAGACCGCCGCCACGATCAACACCGGGAGGCTAGGGATTTTCCACGGAATGAAGTCGTACTTCTGCCAGGACGAGTACGGGCAGATAGCCCCTGTCTACTCGATATCTGCAGGCCTCGACTATCCCGGCATCGGCCCGGAGCATGCGTGGCTCCACGATATGAGGCGCGCAAGGTACGTCGCAGTGACCGACGAGCAGGCCGTCCAGGCGTTCGAGTACCTGTCCCGCACAGAGGGGATCATCCCGGCGATAGAGTCCTCGCATGCGCTGGCATACGTGATCGAGCAGGCGCCTAGGATGGGCAAAGATAAGACTATAGTGGTAACGTTGTCCGGCCGCGGAGACAAGGACGTGGCCGCTATAGCCAGATACAGGGGCGAGGACATCCATGACCGAGATCAGCGACGCGTTCAGCCACGGGAAGGCGCTGGTGGCATTCATCACCTGCGGAGATCCCGACCTGGAGACGACTAAGACTATAGTGCGCTCGATGGCCTCCAACGGGGTTGACCTTATCGAGCTGGGTATACCCTTCTCGGACCCCACGGCCGAGGGTCCCGTCATCCAAGGGGCCAACGTCCGCGCCCTCAAGGCCGGTACTACGACCGACAGGATCTTCGACATGGTCGAGTCCATCCGCGACGAGATCGGCGTGCCGCTGGTGTTCATGACGTACGCCAACGTGGTGTTCTCCTACGGCACCGACCGCTTCCTGGACCGCTGCGTCAGGGCCGGGATCAAAGGACTGATCCTCCCGGACGTGCCGTACGAGGAGAAGGAGGAGTTCGCTCCCTCCTGCGAGCGCCACGGCATGTGCCTGGTCTCGATGGTCGCTCCGACGTCCCACGAAAGGATAGCGATGATCGCCAGGGAGTCCAAGGGGTTCCTCTACGTAGTCTCGTCCCTCGGGGTCACAGGCACCAGGTCCAAGATCACCACCGACATCGGATCCATGACAAAGGCGATAAAGGAGGCGACCGACACCCCCTGCGCCGTCGGGTTCGGAATATCGACGCCTGAGCAGGCCAAGGAGATGTCTAGGCATGCCGACGGGGTCATCATCGGCTCCGCCATCGTCAGGATAGTCGCCCAGAACGGCAAGGACTCCGCAGGGCCAGTAGGGGAGTTCGTGAGGTCCGTCAAGGACGCGATGAGGTCCCTGTAAAGGGTCAGATGTACCTTCCTGTGGCGCTCTCCGGACAGGACCTGACGTCCTCCGGCGTACCGGCGACGACGATCCTCCCTCCCTCGTCTCCGCCGCGCGGCCCCAGGTCTATGACGTAGTCCGCACTCCTGATGACGTCCAGGTCGTGCTCTATCACGATGACCGTGGCTCCCATCTCCACCAGATGCTGGAATATGCCCATGAGCACGGCCACGTCGAGGGGATGGAGGCCGATGGTGGGCTCGTCGAAGACGAAGAGGGTGCTGTCCTGGCCCCTGCCCATCTCGCTGGCCAGCTTCAGGCGCTGGGCCTCTCCGCCAGAAAGTCCCGGTGTAGCCTCCCCCAAGGTCAGGTATCCAAGGCCCACGTCATGGAGCGTCTGGAGCCTGGTCCTCACCACGGCCATGTCGTCGCATGCTGTCAAGGCCTCGTCCACGCTCATTTCCATAATCCCGGGAAGCGTCTGAGCTGTTCCGTTCTTGGAAACCCTCTGGATCTTGAACGCGTCCGGGCAGTAGCGGGAGCCTCTGCAGTCTGGGCAAGGGATGTCCACGTCCGGAAGGAACTGCACGTCGAGGCTGACGGACCCGGTGCCGTCGCATGTGGGGCATCTCAGGGTTCCGGTGTTGTACGAGAAGTCGCCCGCTTTGATCTTCCTCATCCTTGCATCTGGGGTCTTGGCGAAGGCCTTGCGGAGCTCGTCATGGACGTTGGCGTACGTGGCGACCGTGGAGCGCACGTTGATCCCAATAGGCGTGGCGTCGATCAGCTTGACCTGGGAGATCCCCTCGGCGGACACCGACTCCACATGGCCGGGAAGCGGTCTCCCGTTCATCGATGCTTCCAGCGCCGGGACCAGGCTGTCGAGCACCATGGTGGTCTTTCCGCTTCCGGACATCCCTGTTACGACGGTCAGGCGGCCTTTGGGTATCACTACATGGAGCGGCTTCACGGTGTGGATCTGCTTTGTATTCATCACTATAGTCCCAAGAGAGAACAGGTCCCCCTCTGGGGTCCTGGGGCGCAGGGCCTGTGATTTGTTTCCTAGGAACGGCCCTATTCTGGAACCTTCGCAAGCAGTCAGGTCCTTCACAGCACCTTCGGCGATCACCCTCCCGCCGTCCGCTCCGGCTCCCGGCCCCAGCTCGACGATCCAGTCGGAGCGGGAAAGGACCTGCACGTCGTGGTCCACGAGCACCACCGTGTTGCCGTCGGAGACGAGGTCGTCCATGACCCCTATCAGCCCTTCGATGTTGGCGGGATGAAGCCCTATGGACGGCTCGTCCAGGACGTAGAGCACGCCGGTGGTCCGGTTGCGTACGGATCTCGCCAGCTGCGTGCGCTGCCTCTCCCCGGTGGACAGCGTGGAAGAGGGGCGGTCCAGCGAGAGATATCCCAGCCCGAGGTCCATCAGACGTCTGGCCGTGTCGAAGAAAGACTCGCATATGCTCTCGGCCATCGGGACCATCTCGTCGGGGAGAGACCCAGGGACGCCCTTCACCCATTCGACCAGCTCGCTCAGGGTCATCTCGCAGGCTTTGTCCAAGGAGATGCTTCTGAGCAGAGGGGCGCGGGCGGCCTCCGAGAGCCTCGTGCCGTTGCAGCACGGGCATACCGCCGTCTTGAGGAACCTCTCGACCCTCTTCATCCCCTTCTCGTCCTTCACCTTGGACAGCGCGTTCTCCACGGTATAGGTAGCACTATAGTATGTAAAGTCCATCTCGCCGGCGTTCCCGCTCTTCTCGTTGTAGTAAAGCAAGTGCCTCTTCTCCGCCGGCCCGTGGAACACTATCTCCCTCTCTTTCTCCGTGAGGTTTCTGAACGGGACGTCCGTGCGAACGCCCATGTCCCTGGCGATGTCCTTCATCAGCGACCACATCAGCGTCTGCCATGGCGCCACGGCTCCCTCGTCGATGGTCTTGGACTCGTCGGGGACGAGGGTGGTCTCGTCCACTTCGTAGGCGACGCCGGTCCCGTCGCACCTCCTGCATGCCCCAGCGCTGTTGAACGCCAGCTCTTCGGCGCTCGGAGGGGTGACGAGCTCTCCGCATTCAGGGCATCTGATCTCGAACATGGCGGCGAAGTTGATGCTCGGCTCCAGATAATGTCCGTTGGGGCACCTGTGATGCGCCAGGCGAGAGAACATGAGCCTGACGCTGTTCAGGAGCTCCGTGGATGTGCCGAAGGTGCTTCTGATCCCCGGCACGACCGGACGCTGGTGCAGCGCGAGAGCCGCAGGGACGTAGCGCACCTCGTCCACGTCCGCGCGGGATGCCTGGGTCATGCGCCGGCGTGTGTACGTTGAGAGCGACTCCAGATAGCGTCTGGAGCCTTCCGCGTAGAGAGTTCCGAGAGCCAGCGAGGACTTCCCCGATCCGGACACTCCGGCTATCCCGACCACCTTGTTCAGAGGGATGTCCACGTCGATGTTCTTCAGATTGTGGATCTTCGCTCCGCGAACTTCGATATGGTCGGGAATTTTCATGGGGCGATGTCATGCGATGAAGGGTAATAACCGTTGTCGGTGTCATTCCACTGCCGAAGCCTGCAATTCTGCATGCTTTGATGGCAAATAGCATATCGGATTGCAGACACTAGATGATTTATGATATCCTTGACCTTCTGTATCTGGAGATCCTCTCTAGGTACAAGCATGTAGCGGTCGTGGGCGACTCGGCCAGGGCGGGAATGGCCCTGGGATTCGCCGTGCATGTCAGGGACCAGGGGCTTCCCCAGCCCAGGGGCATCGTTCTGATCTCGCCGTGGCTGGATGTGAACACGGACAATCCCGACATCGCGAGATACGCGGACAAGGATGCCGATCTGGACGCCGAAAGGCTGAGGCTCAACGGGCTCGCCTGGGCCGGGTCCGAGGAAGCGACGAGGGACTGCAGGGTCAGCCCTATATTCGGAGACCTGGACGGGCTAGGCAGGATCTCTGTCTTCATGGGCACCTGCGACATCCTGTTCCCGGACGCTCTGAAGCTCCATGGAATGCTGGATGAAAAGGGCTTAGGCCATGACTTCTTCGTAGCCGAAGGCATGCCTCACGGCTATCCTCTCATGTGGCCCCTGAGGGGAGAGAGGCTCGCGAGAGGATAGCCCGCATCGTGAAGGGAGCATGACGGCCTCCTCGTCAAAACCTTCCTGAACCTAAAGTCTGCCGTGTGCAGTAAATTCTGATCTCACATTCCTGCCGTTTTCTGAATGCTGGCTATGCCGCAGTGGAAGGTTTTTTATAGTTTACCTACCATAATATTATAGTAGGTAAATACTATGGGAAGGCCGCGC
>JAFYAH010000068.1 GCA_017540825.1 Candidatus Methanomethylophilaceae archaeon
ATGATGTCCCTGACGTCGTAGGCGTTCAGGATGTCGTCACATCCACGCCCGCTTCCAGCGGGCGTGATCATGACGAAGACGCCCTTGCGGTTAGAGGCGAAGGTATGGGCGTTCTGCTTAATCTCCACATGCATCCCCTCCTTCGTCATCGTGTACTCCAACAGGTTGGCGTAAGAGCCCGCGGTCTTCTGGAAGAACTTGGCGGGATCCCTGGGGTGGGTGCCCTCGATGTCGTGGATAATGCCATCCAGGGCCACGTCCATCCCTGCCACCTCCTCTCCGGCGGAGGCCGTGTCGCGGAACACGAAGACGTCCAGGAACCCCTCGCACGATCCGAACTCCCGGTCGTCCTGCGAAAGCAGGTCGTATCCGTCGGGGTCCTCCCAGACGGTCTTCCTGGCCGCATTGCCGCCCTTGTTCCTGCGGATCCCCATCTGCAGCTGCAGCACAGTGTAGGAGCGCCCGCCGTGGACATGCAGGTGCTTGACGTCGCCGACGAGCCCGGATATGCCGGTCACGACGGACTTCATAAGATGGTTGTTCCCGACGACCATCGGCATCACGAAGTCCACGTGGTTCTCCAGCATGTACATGACATTGCCGGGGGACACGAACCCCCTGTCCAGCACCAGGGTGGCGTCTTCGCCGCCCAGGCGGACGACGTCCTCAACCATGCGCTTCAGCGTGACCTTGTCCGACATAGAGCCCGGGTAGATGTAGAACATCAGCGGGCGGCCCTTGCGGTCCGTCACCAGGCCCAGCCCTATCACCTTCAGGTTGACGCGGTCCTTGTTCCTCCCCCACTCCGCCCAGGAGTTGCGGGAGCTGTATGTGCTCTCGGTGGTCAGGTCGAAGATGAACTCGCCTTCGGAGCCGGTTATTCTGCGGCAGAAGAAGGTGTCCACGCAGTCTGTCTGATTGCCTATGCGCTCGGTCAGCTCGGATATCCTGGGGGACGAGAAGTCCAGGTCCCTGGGGAGTTTCAGAGTCTCCCTTATCGCCCTGCGCTCTATGACGTCGGACATGTGCATGAGGGCCTCGGGCCTTATGGCATAAGCGAACGCGACAGCCATGATCCTCCTGGCCTCCTCGTCGCCGAAGGCGGCGACGAGGTCGTCGAGGATCTTGAGGCGCCTCTGGAGAGCGTCCAGAAGGTAGACGTCGCCGAATATCAAGGTCCTGACCACTCCGCCCTCCCTCTTCTGCACAACGGAGGCTATCGGCTCGAACCTGCCCGTTTTCTCGTCGTAGCTGTAGCCCTTCTTCGGCCTCAGCTTCCCGTCCACTACCCTCCCCATGTACTCGACGTCGGAGACCGGCCCGCCTTTTTCCTTGGAATAGTGGGAGGTGGACCTGTACATGTACTGCTTCCCGTCCTTTTCCAATATATACGGTTCCATATAATAACAAGAATCTCGTTATATGTATTTAAGGGTTCTTATTTAAATTCTTTATATACTCGTTTATAAAGAATGATAACAAGATGATGCTATAGCAAGAGAATTAGAGAATTTCAATCCGTAACATAGGCCCATCAGATTGACCGCTTTCATCAAACAAAATACCGAACTGAATTCTGTGATATTATATTTAAATGGTTGGAATAGCACAATAACGTATCGAGCCACAATTCTAGATTTCTCACAGAACGCAAATAGATGCCTCAAGTGGGCTATATCGATTCTTCATGTTGAGGGTGGAGGCATCTGCAGGGGAACAGTCAACCGCTCCAGCCATTTCATCGAGGGCCCATGGACGAGGCGCCACCGCAGGCCGACCCCGTCGGTGCGAGAGGCTCAACGGGTGGACGTACACCGGCATGACCGAGCGCCAGCGTTATTTCTGCACGGGCAACACCCTCGTCCCGTGATTGAGGCGATGGGACGCAAGGTGAGGGGGATGGACCTCGGCGCTGAGTATCCTGCGAGGCTTCCTGTTCAAAAGCCCCCTCGCCCTGAGGTCCTAGCGGCACTCCTCCTCGGAGACGTAGTACGCCACGTAGCTCTCGAAATCAGCCTTACTCCTGAAGTATAGCTCTTGCGAATCTCGGGTAGGATCCATTTGTTGAACATACCGTCTCCTCTCTGAACATTGCTGAATTATGTCTGTATGAATCTACCGCTGACCGGGTCTCAGAGAAGACCTCCAAATACTGGCTCGCCGGGATCATGTAGGAGGGGCACCTCCCCTAGGAGGCCGAGTACGTCGGGGGCGAAGAACCGACGGATGATACGAGGCGGGCCGGTCCCTTGCGGAACTCTCCCGCAGTGCGTTATTTATCTTAGAGAACCCTCTATAGGACAGTTCAAAGCCTTCAACTTCCCTCAGCACCCGGGATCTCGAGAACTGAGGCACCAGCCTGAGTTCGATAATCTCACTGGGCGTCACATGTTTTGCTAACCCGCGTCTTCAGCTGACCGCGCCTGTCCTGTCGTTGGAACCTGCCGCAGGCCGAGCTGGACGCCTAGCCTCATGCGTCACAGACTGGCAGGCCGAGGTTAATCCTGATTGCTGTGGCAGTCCCGTCCCGATGGAGCCTGCCTGCGAACTACCAATGCTCATGAAGACGACGTCGCTTGCAGAACCCAGCCATCTCGTCCAAAGCATATCTTGAAATACGATGAACACAAACCAACATTATTCGGTCGGCGTCATCTGTGCAGCCCTTTCCGGCTGGAGCTCTTTCCCAGAAGAGCGACCGCTCGGTATTACTTCGGACACACGTTGTCGGCTCCATCGCGGGCTCGCCGTTCCAGTCGACGGGACTCCAGAATTGCAACAGACTTCCCTACGGACTACGGGGAGGCCCCTTTACGCGACAACAAAGCGGAGACTACTGGACGCCTCGGCTGCCTCATCGCGTCAGCTCCCCTTCCGGCGCAACCGTTGGGATTTTTCACTTACGTCGATGAAGGCCTTAAGTATTCAAATGTGACTGGCAAGGCCCGTGGGAGCCTCTTATCAGAGCTCCTCCGGAGCGGCTCGCCGATCGTCCTGCCTTCCTGGTCTTGTATGAATGCCTGGGTCACATCTAGGACTATCACGATGTGGAGTTGTCGGCGCAATAGCCCCAGGGCCGCGTCTGAACGGGCCTACATAGTGCCCTCGGAAACCTCGATCTTTGGCAAAACAGACGCCCACGTTCGTCCTAAGGCATCCTGGGCGCGAGGATAGTCCCCGCCGGGATCCTGCAGTCTTGTGACGGGGGCCTGCCGGGATCGCGGAAGCAGCCGCCAAGGCCGACGCTTCAAGCAAGGATTCAGGAAACAAGGACATCTTATTATCTTGGAAAGCATACGCGGTCGGTAAGGGCGGGCTTCCGCCCGGGAGTCGATACTAAATGTTGAAGAAATGCGGCTCCGAGCCCCTGGCAGATGCGCCGGGGGGGAGGAGCAGGCCGCCGGGACGGGCTCTCGGCGGGTTTGTGTTAGAGAAGCGGTCGACGCCCCGCATGGCCGTGGCGGTCGCTATGGCGTTGGTCTTCGTGGCTTCCGCGATGGTTGTCGCTTCGACGGAGGATTCCGACGCGGTCACGACCGGATGGTGCGGAGCCAATGTCCAGTACGAATTAGACGAGGGCACTTTGGTATTGTTCGGAACTGGGTCCACAGATGGCTATGGGGCCTTTGGAAAGAGTCCTTTCGGCAGGAACGATATAAACAACGTCATCATAGAAGACGGCATTACTGCGCTTGGAACGGGACTATTTCGCAATTGCAAGGGGCTCTCTTACATCTACATACCAAGCTCCGTGACCAGCTTCGGGTCATACCTTTTCGAATATGTAGGCTTGTCCTTTTATGACGAGGGCGGGAGGTCGCTCAGTGTCAACCCATCATCACTGAGCGGGCATGCCTACAGGAACACCGGCTCAGGGAACATGGTGCGCGTGAGCGATTCCAGCAACCAGAGCGGGACATGCGGGGAGGAGGTGAAGTACTCCCTGGACGCCTACGGCACGCTCATGATATCCGGTAAGGGCGCCATGGACGACTACCTGAAGTACGGGGCACCCTGGTTCCCGTACGGCGACATCAAGAGCGTCATCGTCGGGAATGGGGTCACGCACATCGGCAAGAACGCCTTTTACAACTGCGACTCGATAGGCTCCGTGACGATCAACGGCCCCGCGTCGGTCGGGGACAGCGCCTTCCGGGGATGCGACGGGATCAAGACCGTCACCTTCAAGGGCTCCTGCGACTCCATAGGCGCCTGGGCGTTCGAGGGGTGCTCCTCCCTGAGGGGCGTGGCCCTGCCGGACAGCGTGGCCTACATCGGGGAGAGCTCGTTCATGGGCTGCGAATCCCTCAAGACGGCCTCGCTGGGCAACGGAGGGGCCGCCATCTGGGACGAGGCCTTCGCGGGATGCGGCGCGCTATCCACCGTCACCATCGGGGGCGCAGCCTCGATCCACGACGAGGCCTTCAGCGGCTGCGGGTCGCTCTCCAAGGTGACCATCGGGGAGGGCGCCACGCACATAGGGGACAGCGCCTTCTACTCGTGCTTCGCCCTTAGCGACCTGTCCCTGCCTGCAACCGTCACCTACATCGGCGACGGCGCCTTCTACGGGTGCTCGAAGCTGACCTCGCTCTGCGTCCCTGCCCACTTGGAGTACCTGGGCGACTTCGCCTTCTATCCTCTCGAGCTCCGCTCTGGCGACGAGGTGCTCGACCACACGATCGAATCGATAGGCGGCAAGAGTTTCAGCGGCACCGACGGGGTGCTCTTGATGGAAGCCGAAACCGCCGTCGGCGACAGGTTCGCTGCGAACGGCCTCCTCTACAAGGTCACCTCGCTGGACCCTGCCAAGGCAGCCGTCGCGGGATATGAAGGTGTCGTTTCCAGCGTCTCGATTCCGAACGAAGTGAAATACAACAGAATCTCATTCAAGGTCACATCGGTGGCAGAGAAGGCGTTCTTCAAATGCTCCGGCCTGAAGTCCGTCGACCTCGGCTCTGTGACTACCATCGGGCTCAAAGCCTTCGCGTACTGCTCTTCCCTGACGTCCCTCTCGATCCCCGAGACCGTGAAGTCGGTCGGAGGATACGCCTTCTTCAGCTGCGGCCTCACCTCCCTCACCGTCCCCGGCGACGACGTCGTCCTCGGGACCAGCGCATTCAGCGCCTGCAAGTCCATGAAGGACATCCGCTTCACCGGACACGGGGCGGTCATCGGCACCAACGCGTTCTACAACAACAACGGCGTCTCCAGCGTGGACCTCTCCACTGTGGCCTCCGTCGGCTTCAAGGCGTTCCCGTACTGCTTCGGGCTGACCTCCGTCACCATCCCCAGCAACATCTCCTCGGTCGGGGACTACGCCTTCTTCAACTGCAAGAACCTGAAGGAGATCGTCCTCGAGGACGGGGTCAGGAAGATAGGAAGGAGCGCCTTCAGCGGATGCAAGTCCCTCGAGAGCGTGTCCCTCCCCAAGTCACTGGTGTACATAGGCCCGAACGCGTTCTACGGAATCAAGTTCCTGGACGAGGACGGCCAAGCCATGGACCACACCCTGAAGCTCCGCGGGCACTCCTACTACGGGTCCGGGAAGGTCCTCCGCATGGCGGACGGCCTCGCGGTCGGGATGAGGTTCTCCGCTGGCGGCCTCGACTACATCGTGACGTCCGCGGATTCCCCCGAGGCACGCGTCACGGGATTCAGCGGAGACCCTACTTCGGTGCCCTCGTCCGTCCAGTTCCTGGGCTGCGACGTCGCCGTTACGTCTGTCGCGGACAAGGCGCTGTTCGGATGCTCGACGCTCGCATCGGCGGATCTGAGCAATGTCAAATCCGTCGGCCTGAAGTCGTTCGCCTACTGCACCACCATCAAGGAGATAAAGTTCGGCAATAGCTTGTCATCCGTAGGGTCGTACGCGTTCTTCGGCCTGTCGTTCTATGACGACGGCAAGAAGCTGGCCGTCTCCGCCGATGCCTTGAGAGGGCACGCCTTCTCCGGATCCGACGGGGTACTGTTCGCCGATTCCTGAGACAAACCGGGGGCACGCCCCCATCTTCACTTTCCGTTTCTATATCGCACCGCCAAAGGAATGTTCTTACCTGTTAAATGGACAGAAATGCCAGCAACTCATGACGCTGTTCTCGTCCTGTATAGGAAGATGCTATTCAAAAGAAACTCTGGAAACGCGCTTCCGTTTCCAGACAAGACGCCATCAATATGAATCATGCATCACATGACGTCCCAGCGGGAACCTCCGCGGATGATGGAACATGGCGCTGATAGCACTGAAATGCCCCAACTGCTCAGGAGAGGTGGAGTTCGACGAGAACATGCACTTCGGATTCTGCATATACTGCGGAACCAAGCTACTCAACGATCCGGAAACCGCCAGAATGAAGATAGACCATGAGGACGAGATCCGCGGGAAGCTGGAGCTCGCTGTCATGTCCCTGAGGGCCAAGGAGTTCGAACGCGTCACGTTCCTCCTGGACGAGGTGATATCGCTGGATCCGAGGGCCTCGGACGCTTGGCTGATGAAGTCCCTCCTCTACGAGCCCCCTCTGTCCTACGAATGCATAAAGAAAGCCAGAGCGGAAGGAAGCAACAGCTACGGGGTCTTCACGGAGGGCAGCCTGCCAGGAAAAGCCTTTCCGGAATACTATTCCGTCGTGTTCGAGCTGAGGGGGAACATCCCCAGAAACGTATCCGAGCTTCATATCACGATCGATTTCGACAGGCACATCCTGAAGGCCTCTCCCGACAGCAGCCTGGAGGTGCTGATCTCCGCCGGAAACCATCCCCTTGTCATCTCGGAAGGGACTCTCGGAACAGAAGCCCAGCGGATGTTCGGGACGCAGAACGTCCTGCATGTGATGGATGACTCCCGCATAACGCTAATTAGGGGCACGTTCGGATGGAAGATAGCCGATTGCACAGGCAGCATCATCAAGAAGGCGTCGCTGTTCTGACGAATCGGCCTCGCATATCGTCGAGCGAGCGACGCATAGACAGGGGTACCGCCGTCAACGAAAAGAACGAAGCGGACGTCAAGCCCTGGGCACGTACGTTCACATCCACCATCACGCCTATGAGCATCCCCATTTGTTGATAATAATTCAATTAATTTTTTAATTGATTTTTTATCAATTAATCGATTGCTATATATACCGCAGAGCATCATCGGACAGCGATGCCTGGCCGGAAAATCATAGGAAGGGATCGGGAGCTGTCCTACCTCGAAGATCTGTGGAAGAGGAAGGGACTGGTCACGTGCTGCGTATGGGGCCGCAGGCGCGTCGGGAAGACCGCCTTGCTGGACGAGTTCGGAAAGGACAAGCGGACCCTCTATCTCCAGGGAATCGAGGGGTCGTACTACGAGAACCTCTCGTCTCTGTCCCTGGACGTTTCCGAGTTCCTAGGGAAGGAGGTCCCGCAGGCGGAAGACCTGTCGCACCTTATGAAAATCGTGGAGGAGATCTGCGCCGAAGAGCGCACGCTCGTGGTGTTCGACGAGATGCCCTATCTGCTCGAGTCCGCCCCTCAAGCCTCGTCGGTCATACAGAAGTCCCTGGACAGGAGACTGAAGAGGCTGGACTGCATGTTCATCATCTGCGGATCCTCCATATCCGTCATGCGCAACGAGACCGAGAACGCCAAAAGGCCTCTTTACGGCAGGTTCGAGAACACGCTCCAAGTAAAGCCTCTGTCCTTGGAGACATGCAGGGCATTCCATCCCGGCTTCGATTGCGAGACGTCTCTGAGATGGTACTGCACTGTCGGCGGGATTCCGTATTACCATCTGGGGCTCGACGGCATGACTTACAGGCAGATGGTCGAAGAGAAGTTCCTGAGGGACGAGGGCTCCTGGAGGAACGATGCCACCAGCATAATACTGCAGGAGTTCAAGGGCAACCGGAACTATACGGGGATCGTCAGATGCATCTCGGACGGCTCGGTAAAGCAGTCTGAGATTGCAGACAAGATGAAGATGGACCGCGCCGCATGCAAGAGGATGCTGGACGATCTGGAGTTCGTTGGGATCGTCGGCCGCAAGATCCCTATGGGAGGCTCGCCCAAAAGGCCGGTGTACTTCATCAAGGACCCGCTGGCGTCTTTCTGCTACGGCGTCATGTCCGGCAACACGAGGATGATCGTCGGGAGCCGTTCGAAGAGAGCCGTGTTCGATCGTCTCGAGAACGACATGAACGCCCATGCGGGGAAGGTGTTCGAGAGGCTATGCGGAGAATGGCTGGACTCCAACTTTCCGGTGGTCGAGAGGGGCCAATGGTGGGGCCGCGCCGGCGACGAAGACGTCGACATAGACATCGTCGCAAAGATCGCGGACAGCCGCAACATCATACGCACCGTGCTCTGCGAGTGCAAGTTCAGCAGAAAGCCGGTCGGGTTCGGCACGTACAACACGCTCGTTTCGAGGTCGAAAGCCGCAGGCTTCACAGAGAACCTGTCGTTCGTTCTGTTCTCTGCCCTCGGGTTCGAGGATGAGCTCTCCGAATTCTCGGAAGAGAACGATGTCGTGCTGGTGGACGGCCATATGCTGTTAGGCGACAAGGCTCCGCCGAAGATCTTCAAGGACCGACGACGTACGTCCAGGCATCATGGAGGCGGCGCAGCCGGACATGTCTCTGTCCCTGCTGCGCTTGTTCCGGCACAGGATGGGAAGGCGGGGCGTCGCGCCCCTTGATCTCAGTATCTCGGCATGGACTCCAGCAGCCTGTCGAACATGCGGACCATGCCGTCGTAGACGATGTCGCAAAGGTCGTCCTCGTACTTGGTGACCTGGTGCTCGTACTGGTCCCCGACCCTCCTCTGGTATCCCCTGCCGTGGAGCTCGTTGACCTTCGTCCAGAACCTGTTGTCGTCCGACTGGGGGTAGAACCCCTTGTTCAGAGCCCAGCTCTCGAACTTCTCCCCTGCTGCGACGATCTCCGCCAGGAAGATGCTGTCCAGGCTCATCAGGTATGAATCAGTCACCGCCTTCACGTCGTCGTCGGTGGAGTTCCGGGCGAAGGAGTCCTTGATCTCCGAGACCAGCGGCTTGGCGGCCTCGTGGAACGCCTCGCGGCCTGCCTGACGCACCTGGGTATAGGTGTCCGTGCGGCCGCCGTACCCGCCGTGGGCACCGTACTCCGAGTTCATCTTGCGGAGGGATCTCCAATGGACCTGGAACACCGCGCTGCTGACCACGGCGTCCACTATCTTCTCGGGGTCGATCTGGTCGTCGATCTCCTCCTTCAGGTCCATCACCTCCTAGCAGATGCGGTCGAGCTCCTCGGCGCCACAGGTGTTCTCGTAGTCCTCCTCGAGCACCATGAGGGCCTCCACGTTCTCCCTTATCCTGTCCGCGTCCTCCTCCAGGCTCTCGCGGAGGAACCCTATCGCAGAGGATATGCCCCCTTGGACCTGCTCGCGGAAGGCCTCCGCGACGGCGTCGTTGTATCCGGTGATCCTGGTCCTCTTCTTGAGCTTCCCGGCCTCGTCCTTCTCCATGAACGAGACGGTCTCGAACGGCGAGTGGGAATCCACGAAGAGGACGTTCCTGCTGTAGAGGAGGACGTTCTCGGACTCCTTCTTGCGGTCGAACTCATTGATCTTGTTCTCTTTCCCCAGCTCGGGGTCCCCCTCCGCCTCGTTCACGGCTGCCAGCTCGTCGTCGGTCGCCCTGACGAACATGAGAGTCTTCATCGCGTACGGCCTGTACTCCTCCCCGAGGTACGTCTTCTTGACGAGGGCCCTGTTGGTCTTGGACGGGACGTTGTTTATGCGGTCCATGAAGATCACGACCGTGCTGTCCGACGTCATAAGGTCCTGGAGGTCCATGCGGGCGGAGGTGTCCAGGCCCTTGGTGTCGATCACGTCGCCCACATAGTCGGGGAGGCGCAGGTCGCGGTCCTCCCTGCCCACCTCTATGGTGATCGTGTCCGCTATGGCGCAGCGGGGGTTCTTTCCGTTGTTGATGTCCTCGAACGTCTTGCTGAGCCATCTCTCGAAGCTGTCGGAGCCGTCGAAGCCGATCTCGGAGAGGTCGCGCTCCTCCAGATCGATCCTGTCCATGACCGTCTCGAAGAAGGCTTCGAAGCTACCCAGCTTCTCGAGGCACTCGCGGATCTTCCCGAACCTCTCGTCGTCCTCGGACGGGATGCTGCTGAGGCGCGCCATGTTGCGGATGACGCGGTCGACCTCCGAATGGACGTCCTCTTCCGTCGCGCCGTCCTCCTCGTCCTCCTCCTCGGCAGCCGCGTGGATGAACTTCCCGTAGTAGTAGCTGCAGTAGTTCCTGATCATCGCGGTCTGGGCCTCGATCGTTCCGTACTCCAGGAGGATCCGGCTACGCCCTTCCACCTGCCTGATGCGCACCTCCGCCACCGTGGTCCTGCCCTGGCGGACGCTCAGGAGCATGGCGCTCTCGGGGCTCTTCAGCCCTTCGGGGTCCTTCCTGACCAGCCCCAGCCAGGTGCATATGGTCGTGGTCTTGCCCATACCGGGCTCCCCTATGAACACGACGTCGTACTTCTCGACCTCGTGAAGGGCGTTTATGCCTTCCATCAGAGATCTGTAGTTCTCCATGGAGCCCCTGTAGGCGGGGTTGCGGAACTCCTCCATCTCGCTGATCGCTGCGTTCAGTTCGCTGACATCCTTGGGAAGCATCTTGTCCATGTCTATCGCTCCTAAATGTAAGACTTTTGTATTGTTGGATGGTACGCATAGCTGCCGCTAGCAGCTCAAAGTCGATCGTGTCGTTCCCAAGAGGCCTCTTGGGACCAAGGCGTTAGATGCCCGGCAGCGCTTGCGCTCACCGTCAAGCGGCCGCTTCGTTCGCATCAGAAGGGAAACCCTTTCAGGAACACCGTCAGGACGTCGCCCTCCCACAGATATGGAAACTGGGGCCCTAGGCTGCAGTCTACCATGCCGCCCAGGTCGTCGATGGTCATACACCCCCCGTCGCATGTGAAGTCCCCCATCATGGCCGGTATGATCTGGATGCGGCTGTTGTCTAGAGACGCGTACACTATGTACCGTCCGTCTTTGATCATGTCCGTGTGCAGCGTGTCATCGCCTGCGTAGCGGATGTACTTGCGTCTCCTGAGCACCCTGCCGTCGGGGAACCTGATGGCTATGGAGTCATCGTCGTCCTTGTCTATGACGAACACGTCTTCGTCTTCCGATTCCTGAGGTATCGGCTCGGCAGGCGCATCTTCGGACGTCTCCTCCTCGATCTTGTCGCGGAGATAGGCGTAATAGACGGTTCCTCCGCGTCCGACGCTCTCCACGAGGCTGCATTCCCAGACTTCTCCCAGCAAGGCAGGCAGGGAGTCTTCGTGGGCGAACACCGGCACGGGATCCCCGTCGATCCTTCCCTGTACGCGGCCGTTGGACATCGAGTCGAAGCGGACGACGTAGATCCCGTCTAGCTCGTGAACGGCCATCGGTTCACCTCCATGGAGCCGTTGGCCGGCCTCATCCTCCTCAGAGGCATCGCATTCAGCAGGAACACCGAGTCGGCGGTCCTCTTCAGACATCTGCTGAGGCTTTCGTCGAAGGAGACCACGTTGACTATCACCCCCTCCTCCTGAAGCCTCTTGACAAGGACTTTGAAATCCCCGTCGCCTGTCACCAGGGTGATGCAGTCGCATCTGCGCTCCAGTGCGAACTTGTATGCCAGAAGGGCCAGCTCCACGTCCGTACCTTCCTGCTTGCCGGAATTGTTGGAGGCCGGAACCAGGTCAGGCCTGAACCCGCTGTCTTTCAGCATGCATTGGATCTTGCTGCGACGCTCCTCGTCCTCGTAGAATGTGCCGTCGACGGCGATGGCCGCGACGCATTTGCGAACCCCTATGAGGTCCATGAGCATCTTCCTGAAGTCGAATTCCGCATCCGGATAGTCTTCGTGCAGCTTCGTCAACACGTTGAGGACGTCCAGGAAGATCGCGAGCCTGTCGGTGCTGTCCGATCTGTAGGGGCTGTACGCGCTGTTTCTGTTCCAAAGACTGTCGTAGCTAGCGTTGTGCGCCATGTCCTCCGTCATTTCCGTCTACCTCCTTCGTGACCTCGGGATTGTCCGTGTCATTTGTCATGATATCGGCATCTTATTTAACTCTATTGTTTCAACAATATTGATTGTTCTAAAATCAAAATAACCTCGGTTGAGAATAATTGCCAGTAACAAATCTATCGGCAGGTTTTAATTGCAATCCCACAGTAATTTGATGTGATGATACATGGTATTTCTTTCATTTCCACAGAATAATGATGATTTTTTATTGTCACAGCATTTTGATACCAATGAATCACACGGTGACGTGACACGACACCGTGACAAACAATCATGACACTGTGACAGTCACACGAGAATTTGACACGAAATCGTGACAACTATTTGTGACACGGAATCGTGACAACTCCAGCACACAGAAAGGTGACGTCACGAGATTGTGGAGACACGGTGATGTGATTCCTCAAAGCTGTGACATAAAATGTCCTCACTGTGGAACCTGCTCTTCAGAATTCTCGTGTCCGTCTCGTAACGGGCCTCCAGAGAGGCCTCCCAGTCCCGCATTCGTCTGAAGACTCTTTCAGACCTAAAGTCTGCCGTGTGCAGTAAATTCTGATCTCACATTCCTGCCGTTTTCTGAATGCTGGCTATGCCGCAGTGGAAGGTTTTTTATAGTTTACCTACCATAATATTATAGTAGGTAAATACTATGGGAAGGCCGCGC
>JAFYAH010000069.1 GCA_017540825.1 Candidatus Methanomethylophilaceae archaeon
CCCACTTCACCTTCAGGTCGGTGAAGGCGGCGAACTCCGCCGACGCCCTCATCCCGCTCTCCTCCCCGATCCTCTAGAAGACCTCGTTGAACATCTGTTCCTTGTTCTCTGCGTTTTCGCACATTCTCTTTCTCTCCCGAGGGCTCACGCCCCGCAATGCAGATAAGAAGGAGAGCGGGCTCACGCGGCTTCAACCGAGCAAAATAAGCAGAAGGGCGAGTGGAAGGCACGATATGGCCCGCTCGACGTCGGAATGGAGGGGCGCGGCCCGGAGAGAAGCCTCCTTGATCCGAACGCGTGCGCTCTGATTGCCAGCGCCTAGCATGCATTGAAGCCGATTTCCAGACGAGTCACGCCTGCCGCATCCTCGCCTTTAACCCAGCGCTGCAGGAGAGCCGCGGGGCCCGGTTCTCGCCCGTTGTTCAATCGAAGAACTGACCGATGTCCTCGCCGGCGTCCTCGCACAGCCTCTTCACGACCTCCCCCGTCTCCTTGCACTCCGCCCTCGCGTCGCAAGTGAAGAAGGATACCCTGCGGAAGTCCTTCTCCGCGGAGTTCACCAGGCCGAAGTAGCCGATGTCGGCCATCCTGTCCCTGAGATCCGTCCCTGACAGCCCGCTCAAGGGCCCAGGGATGTCCGAATGCGTCACCACGACAGCCAGCGGGACGTCTATCCTCACGGACGCGTCCATCCTGTTGAACTGGCGGTACCTTTCCACGAGCACCCTGTATGCGCCCAGCGCGACGTCGGCGGGCCTGTCGCACGATGGGTCCAGGACGAGCGCCAAGGCATCGGTGTGGGAGTACTGGGGCTGTATGTCGGCCTCTATCCGGCCTGTGAAGAACTCGCCCCCGGTGTCGAACATGTACAGGAGCCTGCGCGTGGTCAGCCTGCCGGACTCCAGCACCACGACGTGCGGCTTCTGGAAGGATGCGGGCGTGCGGCCGCAGCTTCCGGCGCGGTATCTGGCGAGCTCCGGACCCTCCCAGGCGTGGTAGAGGAGGGCCGCATCTGCCTTGCCGCTCCCGGAGGTCGACTCGAGCCTCCCTATGACGGAATAGACGAAGCTCGTCTTCCCGGAGGACGGCGCCCCGGCGACGGACACCACGAACGGCCTGCCTTCCTTCGTCTCGACCGACGAGGAGCACAGCGGGCACGACTGGACGAGCTCCTTCCTCTTCCCATTCGATCCGAAGCACGGGAAGGAGGCAGCCTCCATCTCCACCGTGAATATCCCGCTCTCGCTCGGGCGCAGCCCCGGGATTCTGTTGCCGCAGACATCGTAAACCGGACGGTCGGAGGCCCTTCCGCATTCGGGACAGACGAAGCGCTTGGTGTTGTGCCTGTACTGCATCTCGTCCACGACCTTCGCCGCAGCCATGGCTGCATAGTAAACCACGTCGACAAAGACCAGGTATGGGAGCAGCATCACAGCGGCGGCGACGGTGACGACGAAGACGGGCAAGGCAAAGGGGCTGATGAAGTATAGCATCGGGTTACCGAGAAAGAACGTCCATTTGCCGATTGTGTAGTATTCGGACACCAGTCCCTCCCACATTTTGCTCAGCCCGATGAACGGCACGGGGTACGTCCCAAGCTCAGGGACCTTCTGCTTCATGTCGATACTTTGGCCCAAGGGGGTGAAGCAGATGATGAGGAACCCTAAGCATCCGATCACGACGGGGACGACCTGAAGCGTCCCTATGTCGATATGAAATAACGGGGCTAAGTCTACGATGATGCAGAACGGGAAGATGGTCAGCAGGAACCCGAAGAAGTGATATGCGATTATACAGGCCGGGACGAGCGGGATGATGAAAGCCAGGTACCAGACCGCAGAGTTCAGTTCTTTCACTGCGTCCCACTCCCATCGGATTCATCGACTGGCTTCCTGGGACTCCCCGTGGCTGTCAGAAGGCTTCCGGCCTTGTGCGCCATGCATCCCCCGGTGGGAACATCGGCGAACAGGCGGCGGTGCTCTTCTTCACCGTAGTATAGGGAGCTCCTGCCGGATTTCTTCCGGCGGCGGATGTCTCTCCAGCCGGCTGGAGCGATGCCGTCTTCTCCTGTCTTGAACAGCGCCCCGTCGACTGGACACGAGGGGCCGCCGAATCTTCTCACGGACGGGATGCAGGCATTCTGGCCGACAGGCCTCTCCACGACGCCGTCCAGGGGATCGGCCCTCATCGTCACTATCGGCCTCGTCTCGCCTGCGGCCAGTATGGTCACCGTCCTGCAATCGATGCATGCGCAGAGGTCCCCTTCGGGAGACATGATCACATCAAGGGCGGAGAGCTGGGGGCAGCCGGAGACCTCTGGCTGGGGGATGAGCCCGTTCGCCCTGCAGAGCTCCGAAAGCCCCTCTATCAGCGGCCGACCCTCGGCGAGCGTCTTATAATGCTTCATTGCGAAATCCGCCGATGAGGCTACAGCGAGAAACTCGACGTCCTGCGGGTTAGGCTCCTCGAATCTGTCCAGCGCCTCGGAAACGGCGCCATAGAACGAATCGGGACCCAGCATCAGCTCCGTTATCGATTCCTTTTCCATGAATCCACACTCCGAAATGCGAGAGCACTGCAGCTTCGGCAGACATGGAAAACGGAGAGGGCCCCGCCTGCGTCTATTGCGTCGAACGTACAGACGATGCGGTAATAATGACGAACGGATTGGCCTTGGTCATGCCTCTGACTCCCGTGCTGTTGCGGCTGCGTAATAACAACCGCCACAGGGAGCTGGATGACCTCTAAGAAGAAGCCGGACTCCAATACGGTGTTCCGTGAATCGCAATGTTAAGCAAGGCTTCGCCGTATTTAATCCTTTTATCCTGCGATGAACAGAAACTTAGCACTACACTGATAATGACGGTCCTATGCACTTGTGCTGACCAGGATCGACCTATTAACATGCCTGCGGGACACATTCTGACGATTATTCCTCGCATTTATATCCTGTTTTGCACAGAACAGCAGCCACCACATCATGCATCGTTTTCGTCGAAAGCGTGCTGAGGCGCTACGGAATGGATCCGCCGGACACCTCCCTCGTCTCCCGCCGGGACGACGCCGGGTAAGACATGTGGCGGATGAGCCGTCACCGCTCCGAGGGATGGAACGATGGGAGCCCATACAACGCCTGCAATCTCCAGGAAGATAGAATTGAAAAAATCGGTGGATTGATTCAAGATTGTGTTGTCCCACCATCGTGATCCACCTTTTGATACTCTGCGGGGATGAATCTCTTCGAGCGCGAATACAGGATGACGTCGATGGCCAGGCAGACCGCCAGCCCGAATCCGAACATCAGGATCGCGAAGTCCATGGACGCCTCGAACATGCCCGCTAGGAACAGCCCGTACACGACACCGTAGTACACGAAGTTGACGAGCAGGCACTCGAGGAATATGTAGTCCGTCCTTCCGACTGATATTAGGACCGACTGGAGGATCACGGAGTACGCATAGGCGACGTAGAACGGGACGCTCTTGCACACGATGTCCAGGACCGGGCCTGGGTCCTCCATGCCAATCACGTCCCCGAAGAAGAATCCCCAAAGCGGGACCGTTATCAGCCATATCATGAGGATTAGCGTCGTCAGGGCGAGATAGTTCCAAATCCTCTCATACCCGTTGAAATATTCGTTGCGAAGCTTGTCTCCCAAAGCCGCTACCGGGACGACCAGCCATCCCCAGATGAAGTTGTTCGCCAGCCAGTAGCTTCCCATCCCTTCCACGTCGCTGACCATCTTCATCACCACCATGGCGTAGACCAGGTTCGCGACAAGCACCTGCCCTCCGGAGAAGAATCCCGTCCTCGCCCAGTCCCTCATCGCGTCATGATCCAATCCGCTCCATCTTCTCAAAAGACCTTCTCTATACAGCATAACCAGCGCTATCGCGGACATCGCAGCGTTGACTAAGACGTTCGCGAGGCCTATCCCGATGGCTCCGTTCCCTGGTATCAGGATTGTATTGCAGACAGCAAGCATGACGACCCTTACGACCACAAGCGCCGCGAACAGCTTCCACTTCGCCCTGACCACGAGCGCCACGTAGACGTACGAGAACACGAACCCGACCACGAATCCTATAGTCTCGAGCCTCAGGTAGGCAACGCTCTCCAGCGGGGCGTCCATATAGGCCGTCAGCCCGCTGGCGTAGACGTAAATCGCCACAGATATCAGCGAGTACGCGGCCAGCCCCACTGTCAGCGTGGTGCCGATCCTCCTCGAGAGATCGGCATCGTCCCTAGCCCTGTTCAGCACGAAGTACATCGGGACCGTCAGGAACGCGAGGATGGTCTCGTTGAACAGGTCGAACCATTCTATCTGCCCTGCGATGTTCAGGACGTCCATCCCAGAACCGACCACGAGCCTGTCGACCACCAGCTGGTTCACGCTAGGGACGAACGCCAGCACGATCATGGAAAAAAGAAGGGCGTAGTCGCCCTTGACGAAGCGGTTGGCCGCCAGGCTGCCTCTGATGCCATTGACTGAAGAAATGCAGACTTCAGGCTTTACATTATCACCTCAGGTTTCCCTGCGGTACGTCGGACATCGGGCGTGGTTCAGTGCCGTTCAGTCGAACTCCGGCTACCGCTTGGAGGCTTCGAACCGATCCCGTGATGATTTTGCCGTATTTGCTTCGTTCCATCGTCCTGTCTGAACATAGCCATTCGGTCCTGCGAGCGTCCCGCACAGCATCCGCCATACCGCCGCCTACCTCTCCACCCATATGGGCCTCGGCCTCGTGGAGCATTTCCCCGAGGACGTCGACTGGGGCCTCGACCTCCTGGACCACATGGTCCCCGGCATTGAGTCGCCGATGACCGCCCGCTGGAACGGATTCGTACAGACGCCCGGATGGCACGGATGCGGGCTCAGGATGTGAAGCGAAGGCCCTGAAGGGCTGATGCGAAAAGGGCCGAGGCTCCGAAGCCCCGGCCGGACAAACATCCTCACTGCTTGGATATCGCGTCCTTCATGGCGTCGATACGGCTCTGGAACTCTTTTGCCAGGAAGTCCATTTCGGGCATCGTCTCCTTGATCGCCTTGACGATCTTGCTGAAGGCCTCGATCCCTTCCTCGTTCTTTCCGAGCTTCTCGCAGCACTTGCCGATGCCCTCGTAGTCCTCCATGAGGTCCATGTCGCTCTCGACGAACTTCCTCTTTATGTCGAAGCCTTTCTTGTAGTATCCGAGCGCTTCTTCGAACTTCTCCATCTTCGAGAGGGTCTCGGCCATGACGCTGTAGAGACGGTAGAATTCGGGGTCGTCCTCGCTTTTCTTCGTCTTCAGGAAGTCCATGGCCGCAGTGAAGCAGTTGACCGCCTCCTCGTAATTGTCGGAGTAGAAGTGACAGTCTCCGATGTTCCTCATGGCCGTGGTTATCTTGTCGCAGTCGTCGGGAGACGTCTCCTTGAAGGTCTCAAGGGCCTTGGTGTAGTATTCGAGGGCGGCCTCGTATTCCGATATGTTGAACAGTCCGTTCCCAGCGTTCAGGGCTGCGTTCCCGGCTTCGACGCTGGACTCGCCGTACTTCATGAGGGTCTCGGTCAGGGCGTTCATGTAGTACTCCTTGGACTTCTCG
>JAFYAH010000070.1 GCA_017540825.1 Candidatus Methanomethylophilaceae archaeon
CGCCAGCGAGTTCGTCGATTACCTCGCCGCCATAATGTCGGCGAGGGCGTACAAGTATCTCGATTCGAAGAATATCCTGGAGAAATGCACCTACGGCGATGCCATGCATCGCCTGGCGAGATTCAAGATGGTCCGCTCGGCAGACGATGGGGAATGGCGTATGAACAGGACGGCTCTGACGGACGCGGAATTCGCATCCGAGGTCGGCATCCTCGTCAAACCTGTGGTCCCTTATGTGGTGAAGAAGAGAGGAAGGCCGAAAGGGAGCAAGGATACACGCCCACGCAGAAAAAAGTCCGCTCCTCCATCGGAATGAACCCCCATGGATTCGAATCCTGGTTATGGTACTTCTTGCGGGAAACTTATGATGGACATTTGACGATATAGGTTCAAGGCAGAACTGGGTAGATGATTGCCCCATTGTTTGCCCTGACCGAGGGGATTATCTGAAGGCCGTCAAGGCCTTATTCTGACCGATTGCTAGTTTCTAACCGTCTTGTGGAGACCTAGGACGTCTTCTGTTAAGCAGTTCTTTAAGAATAATATCGATGAAAGTGGCAATTCGCGCTTAGAGCCTGTTCCGGCAAGGCTTTTATATTTATTCTGACATCATGTCAGTGACATTATGTCAGAATAAGGGGAGACCGATGCCGAGAAGGACGCAGAAGCTGATAGACGCGAGGCGCGGCGAGATCATCGGGGCGTGCGAGGAGCTCTACGTAACGAAGGGCTTCAAGGACATCACCATGGCGGACATCGCCGAGAAGACGACCTTCACGCGCACGTCCATCTACAACTACTTCCAGACGAAGGAGGAGATTTTCCTGGCCCTTCTCCAGAGGGAGTACGACTCCTGGGCCGACGCCATCGACGACGCGACCGATTGCAGCGAATCGATGTCGGAGGAGGAGATCGCGGAATTCCTGGCGAGGTCCCTGGAGGAGAGGAGGCAGATGCTGAGGATCCTGTCCATGAACCACTACGACATGGAGGCGGGAAGCCGCATCGAGAATCTGACGGATTTCAAGCGCTCCTACGGGAGGACTCTGGATTCCGTGGGCTCGATGCTGAGGAAGTTCTGCAGAGGCTTCTCCGACGAGGACATATCCCGGTTCGTCTACTCGTTCTTCCCGTTCCTCTACGGTCTCTGCCCCTACACCGAGGTCACTCCCAAGCAGGAGGAGGCCATGGAGGCGGCAGGCGTCGGCTTCGTGCGCCATACGGTCTACGACCTGGCGTACGGGGCGGCCCTCGGGCTTCTGACAGCTGACAGGAGAAGGTGATATCATGCCATCGATAGTTCTGGACATCGCTCCGCTTACCAAGGAGCAGAAGGCGCAGATAGTCAAGGAGTTCACGGAGTCCGCATCCAGGATTACTGGTATCGATTCTAAGGCGTTCTACGTGTTCGTGAACGAGTATCCGAGGGACTGTATCGGAGTCGGCGGCGCCCTCCTATCGGACAGGCGATCCCATGCAGGCGCCTGAGATAGCGTTGGGAGCATGGGCGTGGGGCAACGACGGGACCTTCGGCCGCAGGCTCGACCCTGCGGAGCTCAAGGACGCCTTCGACGCGGCCATGGAGAGCGGCCTCAACCTCTGGGACACCGCTTACGTTTACGGGATGGGGGAGTCCGAGAGGATCCTGGCCAGCTTCATTGAGGGCCTTCCCCGCGATTCGTTCATAATATCGGACAAATTCACTCCGCAGGCGGTGAACCCCGCATGGAAGGACCCGGTCAAGGAGATGACGGAGATGCAGCTGTCCATCCTGGGCCTCGACCGCCTCGACATCTACTGGATCCACAACGCCGTCGGCGCGCCCGGATGGACCAGAGCGGTCGCGGAGCACTACGAGGGCAGGGACGACGCCCCGCTCATAGGGGTCTCCAACCACAGCCTGGCCGAGATCAAGGAGGCCGATGCGATCTTCCGCGAGCATGGGATGAGGCTGTCCGCCGTGCAGAACCACTACAGCCTCATAAACCGCTCCTCGGAGACGTCGGGCATCCTGGACTACTGCAGGGAGAACGGGATAGCGTTCTATTCCTACATGGTGCTCGAGCAGGGCGCCCTCACCGGCAAGTACGACACGAGGAACCCCATGCCCGAAGGGTCGGCTCGCGCCCAGGCCTACAACCCGGTGATGGACAGGCTCGAGGTCATCAACGCGAAGCTCGCGGAGATAGCGGAGGCCCACGGGGTCTCGACGGCGCAGATACCTGTCGCATGGGCGATCTCCAAGGGGACTCTGCCCATAATCGGGGTCACCAGCAGGAAGCAGGTCCAGGACGCGGTCAAGGCCGCCGGCGTGAGGCTGACCGACCAGGAGATCGAGGAGATCGAGTCCGTGGCCCGGAGCCAGTCCATCGATGCGGTCCGCTTCTGGGAGAAGGTGATGGAATGAACGCCGGAGCGGCCGACGCGGCAGGATCGCTCTGATACCATGAGCAGGATCGCAGCAGCGGTCGGGCTCGTGGCCCTCGCGGCAGTCCTGGCCATAGCCGTTGCCGTCGTCATGAGCGACAGCGGAAGCCATCAGGAACCTCCGCAGAAGGACGAGCCTGTCCAGATAGGGAAGGCGGCCGTGGTCTGCTTCTCCGAGACGGGCAACACCGAGAGGATAGCCAGGGAGATCGCCGGTATCGTCGGCGGAGACTTCGTGAAGATCCTGCCGGAGGTCCCGTACACCGCCGCGGACAGGGACTACAGCGACAGCGGCTGCCGCGCCAGGCTGGAGCAGAACGATCCCGCGGCTCGCCCGGCCATCGCCAACGACGTCGATCTCAGCGGCTACTCGACGGTGTTCCTCGGATACCCGATATGGTTCGGCGACTCCCCGAAGATAATGTGGACGTTCGTCGAGACGCATAGGCTCGAAGGGAAGACCGTCGTCCCATTCTGCACCTCCGGATCCAGCGGGGTCGGGAGCAGCGACGACCATCTCGAAGCGGTATCCGAAGGCGGGGCATGGCTCGACGGGAAGAGGTTCTCCTCGTCCGCATCCTCGTCCGAGATCAGGAGCTGGGTCTCGGGGCTGGGCCTGGGGGCGGCGGCATGAGGATCGCCGTCCTTATGGGGAGCCCCAACGCCGACGGGTCCACTGCGCTTCTGGCGAGGAGTTTCGTGAAAGGCGCGGAGGAGAAGGGACACGAGTGCGAGGTCCTCAACGTCTGCGAGATGGACGTGCGTCCTTGCAAGGGGTGCCTGCGCTGCGGGTACGAGGGCCCCTGCTCCATCCACGACGACGGGGACAGGATACGCTCCGCGATACTGTCGTCCGACATGCTGGTCTTCGCATCGCCGCTGTACTACTTCGGGTTCTCGGCCCAGATGAAAGCGGCCATAGACAGGTTCTGCTCCTACAACTCCAGCATCCACCAGAAGGGCCTGCGCTCCTGCCTGCTCACTGTTGCATGGAACTCGGACGACTGGACCTTCGACTCGATCGTGTCGCACTACCGCACCCTCGTCAGATACCTCGGCCTCAGGGACGAGGGCATGGTCCTGGGGGCGGGATGCGGCACCCCGGACATGACCAGGGGCAGCCGGTACCCTCGCGAGGCGTACGAGCTCGGCAGGAGCCTCCGATCGGAAACGACTTGCCGACAATGAGGGCGGAAGACATGGATCACATCGAACTGGGAAGCACCGGGATTAGGGTGTCGCGCCTGTGCCTGGGCGGGATGTCCTTCGGCGAGAGGTCGGAGGACTTCCACCAATGGACCCTGGACTACGAGTCGTCCAAGGGGATGATCTCGTACGCATACGACGCCGGCATCAACTTCATAGACACGGCCAACGGCTATTCCCACGGGACCAGCGAGAAGTTCATAGGGAGGGCGCTGAAGGAGCTGGGGATAGCGAGGGAGGACGTCGTCCTGGCATCGAAGGTCTATTTCAACGAAGGGAGGCTGAGCCGCGAGGCGATCCTGAGGGAGATCGACGGCACCCTCGAGCGCCTCGGGACCGACTATCTCGACCTGTACCAGATACACCGCTTCGACTACGGCACGCCGATAGAGGAGACCATGGGCGCGCTGGACGAGCTCGTGGAGTCGGGGAAGGTGAGGGCGATAGGCGCCTCGGCCATGTACGGCTACCAGTTCCACAACATGCAGATTTGCGCGGACGAGCGCGGGTGGACCCGGTTCTCGACCATGCAGAACCATTACAACCTCCTCTACCGCGAGGACGAGAGGGAGCTGATCCCCATATGCAGGCAGTACGGCGTCTCGCTGATACCGTACAGCCCTCTGGCCAGCGGGCATCTGGCCAACCCCGTATGGGAGACCGGGAGCGACAGGAGTCGGACCGACGGCGTGCGCAGGGACAAGTACGACCGCGCGAAGGATAACGACATGGAGGTGGTCTCCCGCGTAAAGGAGGTCGCGGACCGCTGCGACGTGACGATGGCGGAGGTCGCCCTCGCGTGGCATTTCTCCAAGGGGGTGGCAGCCCCGATCGTAGGCGGCTCCAAGATCTCGCATCTGAGGGATGCGCTGAGGGCGTTGGAGCTGAGGCTCAGGCCGGACGATGTTAGGTATCTGGAGGAGCCATATCGCGCTCACGAGGTCGTGGGGGCGCTCCCGCCACCAGAGTGATGCCGAGCGGCTTTCCTGTCCATCGATCGTGGGGATTTCAGGCGATGCGCTACGACGATCGGGGCAAGAGGCGGCCCCGTTCACCGCCCTGATCGAAGGGGGATCCCGGGCGGACCTTCTTAGGTTGTTTTTATCCCATATCAAGCGGCTCATGTACGGCCCTACCGCCATCGTTATCTGCCACAGCGCCAATGTCCTGATATGGCCACGAGTTTGCTCAGCACGCCGGTCAGGCAGGGACGCATGCTCCTGAAGAGTCTCCTGTCGATCAACTTCCATCTCATCCTGCTGATGTATCTCGTCGTCTATGTGGTGTTCTCCCTGGTCATATGGATGTTCGACCCCGACATCAAGGGCCTGTCCGATGCCCTGTGGTTCACCTTCGAGACGGCGACGACGATAGGATACGGCGACATCCTCGTGGACTCTGACATTGGGAGGGTCCTGACGGTCATACTGTCGATCTATTCCATAGCTGTCGTCGCCATATTCACCGGTGTGATCGCGGGGTTCTACGTGGAGATCATGAAGCTGAGGGCCCACGAGAGCGCCACGGAGTTCCTGGACGAGCTGGAGCGCCTGCCGGAGCTGTCCCATGAGGAGCTCGTCAGCCTGTCGGAGAGGGCCAAGAGGTTCAGGATGAGGCGAGCTCGCCATCCTGCCTAAGGCCTTCGGGAAACTTCAATAAGTGCACAGATGCTGTGCCAGAGAGGAGGATGCCATGCCGCAAGGTTTCGATCTGAGCCGCGCCGAGGAGTCCGATATCCTAGGGCGGGCTGTGGAGAAGCTAGACCTCTACGTCCGCCTCTGCATGGACGAGGGCCGGGGCGACAGCGCCGAGAGTTTCCTGTCGGACGGGAGATACGTTCGCTTCGCTCTGAAGCAGTTCGCGGACCTCCTGCTCAGCGAACGCCCGTGGCTGTACAGCAATAGCCCCAGTATAGACATGGAGAAGGTCTACAGGGTTCTGGAGGAGAGCCTTTCGGGAAGCATGAAGGTTCTGATAGACCCTGGACACTTCGACGACATCATCATAGAGGTGGACGACGCGCTGTCGATACATCTCGCCCTCTTCTGCCTTCCCGGGCACATCGAGGTCACGCTCAATGGGCCGGACGACGACTGGGAATGGAAGTACCCCGTGGCCGCGCATCTCTCCGATGACTTCGCCCTCAGCCTTCTGGAGCAGGGCTTGGACGACCCGTTCGCGCTCACCGAGGAGCATCTCGACGACTTCTGCGGCCTTGTCCTGTATCTGCATGAGGCCTGCGGACGGATAGAGGGGATGGCGCAGAGCCGGGCAGAGGCGCTGGCCGGAAGGTACGGTCTCCGCACGTGAGCCGCGCTATCAGTCGGATTCCGCGGCCGTCCTTCCTTTTATGTACTTTCTCCAGGAGTACGCGAAGTTGAGCCCGTAGCCCACGAGCGCGCCGAGGGCTATCATGTACTGCTCGTCATGGAACACGACCATGAGGGCTGCGCCAGCGGCTATGAACAGCAGACTCGACGGCACGTCCGCCGATGTCGCCTACAGGAGCATGGTGGTCCGCGACGTGGCCCCGGACGTCCTGTGGTTCGAAGATTCCGAAGGGACCATCTATGGCACGATAGGGGACGGCGTATGGGAGTACGAATACGACTTCCTGGGCGACCTGGACCTGAGATCCGCGAAAGGCAAGGAAGTGTCGGTCGAGCCGGGACGGGCTGTCAAGTCCCCTTACGACTCGTTCTACTTCATCGTCCCCGACTCAGGGCAGAGCTCATCCGTCCAGACGCCTTCCGGGCTGATATTCGTGATCGATCCTTATATGGAGGCTGGGGAGCGCGTGGCCGCATCCGTCTCGGAGACCGTCTACAACGGCTATCGCGCCTACGATATTGCGTCTGACGGCGGGACCCAGGTGATGTTCCCGGTGAAGAACGAGGACACTCTGCTGTTCCATGTGATCGACGGCCTCCCTGTTGAAGTGGCCGGGCATTACGTCATCGAGGACGATGGCAAGATGTACCTGGAAGCGTATCTGACGTCCTATTCTATCTACTATCTGTCGGAGAAGGTTCCGGAGAAGGGATCCGATTCGTATCTGCTCCCTATCTGCCTGGCAGCGATGATCTCGGCCATAGCGATCATAGCCGCGGCCTATATGCTCAGGAGAGGCCGCGAAGCCAGAGGCTCCTGACTCTCTGGCTTGCTGCCTAGGCGCGACAGAAAGATGGAGGCAGACGATCGTAGGACGCTCTATCAAGGTCGATAGAGGATATGGAAATCGGCGATTCTGATGTTCCGTCGACTATGGTCGGAGCGCCAAAGGAGAGCGAAGAGAAGGTGGTCGTCAGCCGGATCTTGCGAGCCAAGCCTCAGACCAATTACAGAAATATAGTGTCGATATTTAATACATTCGCAGGTTGCGCGGTTGTGGCCGTCCAGGCGATTCGCTTCCAGCGGGGCCCAGGCATTGCGAATGCGGAGGACCGGGGGTCGCGTCAGTGCGGGAACAGGCGACCTCTGGACGCGGAGGCCCTCGTCGGCATGCCGTAGGCTAACGTTGGCTGGGCGGCTCGGCAGCGCCGAGTATGGATTCTTATCCTAAGGACGCCATTTTATCCTCATGGCGGAGATAAGATGCCCAAAGTGCAACACCTTCTTCCAGATAGACGAATCCGATTACGGAAAGATAGTAAGCCAGGTCCGCGACGCCGAGTTCTCCAAGGAGATGGCGTTCCGCGTCCAGCATTACGAGAAGGAGAAGGCGGACGCGATATCCATAGTCCAGGCAGAGGACGAGAAGAGGTACTCACAGATAATCAGCAGGACCAGGGAGGAGCTCACCGGAGAGATCGCCGCCAAGGACAGCGAGATAGCCGAGCTGCAGGCGAAGATCGACAAGTTCGAGCTCGAGAAGTCCATAGCGGTGAAATCGGCCGAGGAGGCCAAGGACGACGCCATCTCGCAGAAGGACGCCGAGATCGTCGAGCTGGAGGCCAAGATAGGCAAGTTCGAGCTCGAGAAGTCCATGGCGGTGAAGACGGCCGAGGAGGCCAAGGACGACGTCCTCCTGAAGAAGGACGCGGAGATCGTCGAGCTGAAAGCCCAGATCGACAAGTTCGACCTGGAGAAGTCCATCGCGGTGAAGAACGCGGAAGACGCCAAGGACGATCTCATCCTCCAGAAGGACGCCGAGATAGCCGAGCTGAAGGCCCAGATCGACAAGTTTGACCTGGAGAAGTCCATCGCCGTCAAGTCCGCCGAGGAGGCCAAGGACGACGCCATCCTCCAGAAGGAAGCCGAGATAGCCGAGCTCAAGGCGAAGCAGTCCATGTGGGACAGCGAGACGAAGCTGGCCCTCTCGGAGGCGGAGAACAGGAAGATGGAGGAGATCGGCTCCAAGGAGAAGGAGATCGCGGAGCTGAAGGCCAAGCTGGAGCAGGGGGAGATCACCAAGATGGCCGAGCTCGACAAGATGAAGGGCCTCTACGAGGCGCAGCTGAAGGCCAAGGACGACGAGGTCGAGTTCTACAAGGACTTCAAGGCCAGGCAGAGCACCAAGATGATAGGGGAGTCCCTCGAGAGGTTCTGCGAGAACGAGTTCAACAAGATCCGCCCGACCGGGTTCCAGGGCGCCTACTTCGAGAAGGACAACGAGGTCTCCGGATCCGGCTCGAAGGGAGACTACATCTACAGGGAGGCCGCGGACGGCGTCGAGTTCGTCAGCATAATGTTCGAGATGAAGAACGAGGCCGACCAGACCGCCACCAAGCACCGCAACGAGGACTTCTTCAAGGAGCTCGACAAGGACCGCAGGGAGAAGGGCTGCGAGTACGCCGTGCTGGTGAGCATGCTGGAGCCGGACAGCGAGCTTTACAACACTGGGATCGTGGACGTCTCTTACAGATACCCGAAGATGTACGTCATCAGGCCCCAGTTCTTCATCCCCATGATCACCCTCCTGAGGAACGCCTCGAGGAACTCCCTGGAGTACAAGCAGGAGCTGATCGCGGCAAGGAACCAGAACCTGGACGTCACCAACTTCGAGGAGAAGATGAACAAGTTCAAGGAGGCGTTCTCGAACAACTACCGCATAGCGAGCGAGAAGTTCACGACCGCCATCGAGGAGATAGACAAGACCATCGACCACCTCCAGAAGGTGAAGGAGAACCTCCTCAAGTCCGAGAGGCAGCTCAGGCTGGCCAACGACAAGGCCCAGGACCTTACCATCAAGAAGCTGACGAGGAACAACCCCACGATGGCGAGGAAGTTCGCGGAGCTCGACGAGGATGGGGAATGACCTGTCGCGCTTAGAGGCGGCCATCCAAGTAAAGAAATAACAGGAGGGTCTTCGCACGAAGGTGAATCTTGATCTCAGGGACCCCGACTGCAAGCTGTACGTCTGCTGCACCGCCGTCTCGGTGGCAGCGATCCTCGCAACCGCTGTCGCGTCTCTGGCATATCTCATAGCGGCCGCTCCGAGCGAGGCGTACATCCTCACGTCTAAAGAGGAGTCCATGGGCGTAACCTTCCCTATGATATGCGCCATCGCGTTCCTGGCATGCCTCGCGCTTATCGTCAGGGACCTTTTCAAACGCTTGAAGGGACGTCCTGCGGAAGAGCGCGACCGCCGCTTCATGAGGGCTCCGCTCAGCAAGGCCGGGATCCTGTTCGCGATAACAGCGTTCACCTCCATGCTCGTAATCCTCATTTCCGACCTGATCGGAGAGGGGATAACCGAGAGCTTCACCGACGACATGACGAACTACGAGCTGATGGTGTCCATGCTCTGCGCCGGGCCAGAGGAGGAGTTCATCTGCCGCATGCTTCTGATAGGCCTGCCAGTGACGCTGCTGTGCATGGCTGCCGGCCACAAGGGAAGCCTGAAGAACTTCTTCGGCGGATTCGGCATGAGCCGGGCGGCCCTGGTGCTGCTGATCATCTCGTCGGTGATCTTCGGCCTGCTGCACCTCGACGGATGGAGCATCATGAAGTTCCCCGACACGTTCATATCCGGGGTCCTGTTCGGATACGTGTACATCCAGTACGGCGTCCATGCGTCGATAGTCATGCATTCCACGTTCGACCTCATGGCATGCTTCGACGTATTCCTCGACGGCGCAGGGACCGTGCCGATAATAGCCCTGGCCGTCCTCGGAGCGGCGCTCACGCTGAGGTCGCTTCTGAAGATCAGGAGCTACATCCCCGAGAACAACCTCAACGAGCCGTTCGAGGGGAGCCTAATGGAGATGTGGGAGAGGGAGCGACGGTCGCAGCCCCCTCTTCCTCGACCTTGCGCCTGACAGGAAGCCCATGCCCGTGCTCCAGCTCGTGCTTCAGGGAGCGGACGATCTTCCCCTTGTCGCGGCCGAAGTCGTCTGTGTTGAGGTCTATGCTGGACGTGTGGTGCGTTATGAACCTCCCGTCGAAATCCAGGTTCTCGACGAACAGCAGCAGCTCTTCCATCAGGCCCCTCTCGTCCAGCGGGTCGAACTCTCCTCTGGAGGCCTCCTCGCACAGGTCCGTGTCCGGGAACAGCGTGAGCCCTCCGGTCCCTATCACCTTCGGGTTGAGCATGCTGAATGCCTTGGCGGAGCTCAGGGCCTTGTTCCCCATATTCTACGAGCTGTACAGATGGCTGTCGGAGTATCCGCCGTCGCCCCGAGCAACAAAGAAGGAGGCGCTAGCAGACGATAAGAAGGGCCAGGTTCTCGGCATGGGGGCACGAGTTCGAGATGGTCAACAGGGGGTTCTCCTTCACCCTCCTCTGCGACGGCGAGCCTGCGGACGACGCCGAAGGGCTGTCGACCTGCGAGCTGTCTTGCACGACAGACGGGCACACGGTGAGGGTCGACGTGGTGATGGGCGTCATGGCGCTGGCGAGCGTGTTCCTCGACGGCGAGTTCTTCAAAGCTTTCTGACGTTAACTCCGTAAAATAGGGAATATATTGAATCCCAGTTTCGAGTCCAGCTTTTCCGTCTTCGCCGGCACCTCGTAATCCACATCTCCTCCCTCCCCGGAGACCACGTACGCCTTGGAATAAGCGAGGAGAACGTCCTC
>JAFYAH010000014.1 GCA_017540825.1 Candidatus Methanomethylophilaceae archaeon
AAGTGACCGTCGTATTCGAGGTCGACAGGGGATACGACCATCGCCTTATCGGGAAGAGCAGGCCCGTGTCGGTCTACGTGGACGGGAGCCATGCCGCCACTCTCGCCCCGGGGGAGAGCCAGGAGGTGAGGGTCAGGGCGGGGAAGCGCAAGTTCACGGTCGCCCACAAGGACGGGAAGACGCACGTCTCCAAGAACGTGGACGGAAACCTTCATTGCTTCGTGAGAGAGGATAAGGACGGCGTGGACATCAGCTGGAACAGCGGCGGAGGCATCCTGTCCGCGATAAACAGGGAGAAGAAGGCCGTCGCGAGACCGGGCGCGAGGCGAAGGTCTTCTTCCGCGCCGAGGCCGGGCTGACTGGGAGGGACAGGAGCGTCGAGGCGAAGGTCGACGGGATGCCGGTGGCCACGCTGAGGACGGGGGAGAGGCACCAGCACGCGGTCGGGACCGGGACCCACGTGTTCGAGTTCGACGGCACCATCATGAGGCAGGTCGTGCAGGAGGACCTCGGATGCTTCATCCAGCTCGGAAAGAAGGTCGAGGTGCAGTTCTTCGATCCCAAGTCTCTTATGGGGAAGAACCTGCTGTGAATGATGGCGATGCGGCGATCTCAGTTCAGAAAGGCGGCGGATCAGGGAGACGCGCCCGCTTGCACGAAGCTGGGGAACATGTGCAGATGCGGCAACGGCGTCCCCCGATCCAGCGGGAAGGCTGTGCGGCGGCTCACGATGGCGGCGGACAGAGACTATATCTGATGAAACGAGGGTGCAGTCGCGTCAAAGGCGAAAGCATACCGATTCCATGATCCTATAGGATCGACAACTAGCGCTATGCCTTGATTGAGAATAACAGAACAGGGCAACGACGATGAGCAATCCAGCCAGCAGTTTCGGATCCAATAGCGCCAACCCCAGACAGAAACCGCATGACCAAAGGGCCCCTTTGGTACGAAGGTCTTCGACAGAGTCGAAGAATGACCTGATAAGAAAAGCCAAGGTGACCGTTAGGAATATGAGGCCAGCAATCGGTCCGAGAGTAAACATCCCGGGAACCAATGTCGTCATGATCAGGCTGACTGTAAAGGATATCGCAGAATCCTCAAATCCGTTGGAAAGCGCTGCTGAATCCACAGGTGCATCCCAGAATCACTCGAATGGATTATCGGCCGCATCTTCTTTGGCCATCTTGAAGACGTCGTCTATCGTCATATCGTCATAGACCTGTCTTCTCCAGAGGGTATAATCCGGACACGCGGCCCTTACCGAATTGATGAACTGCTCCGCATTGATGATGCCGAAATTATCCACTAGACATTTCATGCCGAGCACCATGATCTCATCGGATGTGTAGACACGGATATCAGAGTCCATTTTCATACCTCCATTATATACACCATGTCCGTTGGAGTTATTATCTTTATCCTAGGGTCTCTGTACTTCAGCATCCTGTCATCAGTGGTTATGAGATAATCGCACTCAGATAGGATTGCACATGCGATGTGAGTGGCATCGGCAGCCTTTATGCCAGTCGATACGATCTCTGCTATCAACGGCCTGAGCCTATTCTCTTCAGAGGAACCGATATATGCTTTCTGATTCTTCTTCATGAAAGCAAGATTGTATTCTCTGGCCATGGCATTGGGGCATCTTTTTGTTTCAGCGAACAACATGAATGATACAGCGAGTTCGATTCTGCCAGAGGCTATCTGACGTCGGATGGCCATTTTGGAATTGGCTTCATTGACTATCCTGACATGGGATGGGCTATCATACGGGCGATTGAAAGCACAATTATCGAGATAAACCCTCATTAGATCGCGGGTTAATCATATGGTGGCAATATAACCGTTTCTTGGTGGGCAATACAATCAGACATCGGCTGAGCATTCTCCGAATGTTACCCTCTGCCTCCTGAGGAAATGTTCGTCCGGCTCCTGGAAAGGCCCGTCCATGACGAGGTCGCATCCGCTGGAGAGGCCTAGTTCGAGCGTGGACACCGCGAAGGGCGTCAGGGAGGAGAAGTCCGAAAGGGTCATGCCTTCGGCCCTCAGGTCGTCCTTGAACCTCAGGTAGACGGTCTTCACCTGCTCGAATTGCTCCGCGAAGGAGAGGATTGGGTTGTCCTGGATGCGGCGACCGCTAACAATATTATGCCTCCAACTTCTTTAGGCTTCTGTGGCAAAGGGGATTCTCGGCATCATCATATGTCCAATGCTGGACGACAATCTTGTCTACAGCCTCGACAAGGATCCGGAGGGCAAGGACGTCGTCCTTGCGGATACCGGGAACCAAGGTCCGATCGCGAGGAAGCTGGAGAGGCACAGCATCCCATATCGCATATCCGGTTGGGACGACATCATCTCCGGGAAAACCGCACTCGATCGGGAAAGATACACCGTATTGGTGTACTCGTTGAATCTGGGGCTCCATGCCAGGCCCGATGTTCTGAGGGACAGGGTGGAGAAGCTATCGGAGGAGATGCAGCCTGTAGTCGATGCCATCGGGTTCTACCTCGGTACCTGCGGGAACGAGGGCTGGGACATCCCTGCCTGGTGCAGCAGCATGGGGTTCAAGCCGTCTGCGACATTCCGCGACCCGCTGAGGAACCCCTGTCCCGATTGCGTAGGCGTAAACATAGCAGGGGGTCCGAGATACCTGGATCTGCTGAGGAGGTATCCGAAGCACATCTACGTATTCCCCGCATTCGCGGTGAACAAGGACGAATTCAACGAAGCCAACCGCGCTGGATCCGAAGAAGCCTTAGGCGGTATGGACGAGGAGACGTTGAAGGAGCTGGGGATAGAGCCGGGGCCCAACGCCTATGAGAGATGGCTGTTAAAGTCCGGGGGCTACGAACATTATCTCAGGATCGAGACCGGCCTCGGGGACAGGGATGAATTCGAAGCCGCACTGAAGGAGCTGCGGAGGACCTCCGGACTGAAGGAAAGGGTTCCCGATGAGAACTGGGGAAGCCTCCAGCCTACAGATGAACTCTATTCCGAATGCAAATCATTCCTCGGATGATTGCGGCTATCGGAGATCGCCGGAAAGTTCAACCGAATGCCGCTTTTCGATTCGAGATTTGTATAGGATCGGTCCCTTCTCCCTGATCAAGGACGTAGAGATGATGATAATAGGAACCGAGTGGATCCTGTCCATGTCTGCTGTCTGATAAGGTGGACATAAACTGACGGATGTGCAATAGCATGTTCAGACTGCAACCTGATCGTTGCCGAAGGCAATCTTCTGTCTACTGATGAAATACTCGTCAGGCTCCTGGAAGGGCCCGTCCATGACGAGGTCGCGTCCGCTGGGGAGTCCTAATTCGAGCGTAGACACCGTGAAGGGCGTCAGGGAGGAGAAGTCCGAGATGCTCATCCCTTCCGATCTAAGGTCGTCCTTGAACCTCAGGTAGACGGTCTTCACCTGCTCGAAGTGATCCGCGAAGGAGAGGATGGGGTTGTCCTGGATGTAGCGGACGTAATTGCCGACGGGGTCGTCGGCCCCCTCGTACGTGCGGAGCATCTCGCCGCACTCCTGGCAGACGCGTATCTTGTACTGCCTGTGTATCCCCCCAGCCTGATCCTGTTGCGGGCGACGCCGCCCCAGTAGCGTATGCGGGTCTCCCTGGAGAGGCGGTCCTCGGCCCATCTCGTCCAGTCCATGCCGGAGAGGTCGCCGCACATCCTGTCCTTCCCCTCCGAAAGCTCCTCGTAGTCCCTCTCGCCGTACTTGGCGCCCGGTGACTTTATGCCGGGGACCATGTGGTCCAGGAGGTCGAGGTCCCAGTCCACGTCGGAGGGGTCGTGCTCGACGAGGCCGAGGCCCATGTGCGTGGAGAGGTAGGCCGCGGTGTAGCGGATGTTCCTGATGCTCTCCCTCGGATGGATTTTCTTTATGATCCATCGGGTTCTCCTTGAGGAATTTCCTGGTCTTCAGGAACCCGTAGCAGAGGACGTGGAGGTGCGGCGTCAGTTCTCAGAAGTCCTCTTTCTGGCGCCAGGGATGGAAGACGGTGACCTCCGCCTTGCCGCCGAGATCCAGGATCGTGTCGTCGACGTACCTCTGGAGGATGTCGAAGCCTTCGTAGGTCTGCATCATGCACTTCGCGAGCTCCTGCGGAGGCGATATCACCCAGTGGCCGATGCGGCCTACGTCCATCCTCTGCTTCTCGCAGAGCTTCTGGTAGACGAGGAGCTAGCGCCCTATCTTGACGCCGCGTCGTTCATGCAGCTGGAGCAGTGCAAGTTCTCCGAGTGGTCCAGGCATATAGTTTAGATTATCGAGCCAGGAGGATCGGATGAAGCCGCACCCTTTGTCCTCCGACGATTCAGGTCGTAGGTAGACATTGACCAAGTGGTGATCCGAAGTGAAGAAGAGCATCACGAATATATCCGCGTCTTGTATCGTGCATGCGGAGGAACGAGATGGGCCAGGCCATGAGCATCGAAGAGGAGTACAAGGTCTGCTTCAAGGACCGGGAGATCGGGCGCTACTGGATCTACGAGGACGGCAGCGCCAGATACTATGGCAGCGGCTCAACGTACAAGGGCATGGAGGACGTGCCGGAAGCCCTGAGGAAGGACGCGAGGTCCGGCAGCCGCATCCCCTTCTTCAGAGACCTCATGGCCAAGGAGAACCGCGTCCTCGGAACGAGGAAGACAGCGTACAGGAGGGGCGACGTGAGCGTGACGCGCGTCCCCAAGGACGTGGACAGCTTCCGCATCTATAGGCGCGGGACCGCTGACGACGACAAGGAGGACCATTCGGCCCCGCACTGCGAGGGCAGCGGCCCCATCGAGGGCATGAGGGAATGGGCGTCCTGGTACTGCATTAACAAGAAGGACGACGGGACGTTCGAGGCCGAGCTGGACGAGGCCTGGTGGTGGGGAGGCGGCCACAACGACGGCGGCACCATGCGCGAGGAGGTCCCGGAGGGCTGGCTGGACCTGCCTTACGACGAGCTCCTGGAGAACCTCGTGACCCTCGTCCGCGCGCGCCATTACGGATTCACCGCGGAGCATCTGAGGAGGAAGAAGGGCCTCAGGGAGTTCTTGGGGTTCTGCCGACGGCTCCTGCAGACGAATCCATCCTCTCGCCATGATCAGAGGGGCCGGTCCCGTGGATGATGGGGCCGCGGCTGCCCGGAGAATGCGAAGATGCGGGGAGCTGCTCTGGCCAGGCGCCTCGCCGACAGGCACCACATAGGTGGAGTCGCCGACCAGCATGCATCGAGTCCCATCCGCTCGTCTCGTCTTGGAATCTTTTTTAAAGGGAGACCTGTGCTGATGTAAAAAAATTACAGTTCAGATAGTATTCATAAGCATCCGAGCCGAATCAGGATCCATGTCATTCCGTGTGGCGATCTACGGCAAAGGCGGGATAGGGAAGTCGACAGTCTCAGGAAATCTTTCCTATTCGCTGGCAGCCAAAGGCCTCAAGGTCGTCCACATCGGGTGCGACCCCAAGCACGACTCCACCAGGCAGCTCCTGGGAGGCGCTGTCCAGAACACCGTTCTCGAATACATGCGGGAGGTTCCGCCGTCGAGGAGGTCCCTCTCCGATATCGCGATGGCCGGCTCCAAAGGCGTCATGTGCCTGGAGGCCGGAGGTCCGATGCCGGGGGTCGGCTGCGCTGGAAAGGGCATCACCGCCATGTTCAGCACCTTGGAGAGGCTCGGCTTCGGAGACATGCGTCACGACGTGACCGTATACGATGTCCTGGGGGACGTCGTGTGCGGAGGCTTCGCCGTTCCGATGCGCAAGGACGTGTCCGACGCAGTGCTCATAGTGACTTCCGGCGAATCCATGTCGCTGTACGCCGCCAACAACATCCTTAAAGGCCTGTCCAGGTTCGAGGGCCCCGGCGGGAAGACGGGCGGGCTGATCCTCAACATGCGCGGGGTCCTCGACGAGGAGGCCACGGTCCAGGAGTTCTCCAAGGCAACCGGGGCGCCCGTCGTGTGCAAGCTGGGGCGCTCCGATCTGTTCACTAGGGCAGAACGGTCCGGCCGCACCCTCTGCGAGCAGTTCCCCGATTCCGACGAGGCCAGGGAGATCGGCAGGCTGGCCGACTACGTCTCTGAGCTCGCTTCCGGGGCTCGCAATCCGGTGAAGGCGAACCCTCTGACGGATGCGCAGATGGACGGTCTGATATCCGCGGGGCGCGTGGACGGCATTGGCGGCTATGCGCTCCCGGTCGTGGAGGCAGCCACGTCCGAGGAGGCCAGAAGGCCGAGGAGGATCGGCAAAGGCCCTGTGGCCGCCATCCAGACAGCGGGAAAAGTGATCGATATCCCTATAGTGATACATGGTTCCCGCTCATGCGGAAGCTCTCTGCTGGGAGAATGCCTGAGCCAGCGCCTCTCATGGTCCTGTTCGCTGTCCGGCCTGCCGACCTCTTCAGGAAGCAACGTGCACTGCACCGGGATGTCCGCCGAGTCCTCCGTGTTCGGAGGGGCGGATCGTCTGGAATCGATGGTGAGCCAGCTGGCTGATGCGAATAGCACTATAGTCGTAATCACGACATGCATATCCAGCATGATCGGCGACGACGTAGCCAGCGCGATGTCCCGCGTCATGGAGTCGCATCCGGGAACGAAGATACTTACCGTAGACGCCAACCGCGTGGATTCCGGATACGACGCGCACATCGAGGCCATCCGCGCCCTTTCGAGCCTGATCGAGGAACCGGTGCACGACCTGCCGATAGCCAGCGTCGTGGACGACACCTTCGTCGCCTACAACAAGGGCCGCAACAGGGAGGCGTTCGGGTCCCTCTTGAACGTGTTCGGGCTGCTTCAGGGGCCAGGATTCCTCTCGGACTGCTCCGAGGACGACATCCGCGGCCTTGGCAGGGGAAGGATGGCGTTCCTGGCCGAGGAGAGCCGTGACGCCCTGGAGGTCGAGAGGATCCTGGAATCCAAAGGGATAGTCTTCGGGCCGCCTGTCCCCAGGGGATACAGAGGCGCCGTGGAATGGCTGGAGAAGGTCGGACGCATTCTGGACATGGAGGAAGCCGCGTCCGATGCCGTCCTCCGTCTGGAATCCAGGCATTCGCGCATCGTCGATCGCCTGTCCGGGCGTCTTTCCGGAAGGAAGGCGCTGGTCGAAGCGGGCCCTGCGGATCGCGGCTGGATATGCGAGGCGCTGTCGGACTGCGGGATGTCCGTCCTCGACAGCGACGACGGCGGCATCGACATCCAGATAGGAGGCCGCCGCGGGAGCGCCCTATGGATGGAGGTCCCCGAGACCTACGTGTCCCAGGAGGCCGAGAGCATCCTTCTGGAGAGGGCGGCCAACGTTCTCCGCACCAGCGGAAAGGAGGGATGGAAGCAATGGAGACGATGACGGAGCCGGACGGCATCACGGGCGCCGTGGCGGCGATACAGGGAATCAGAGATGTGAGGCTGCTCCTTCACGGGCAGAACGGCTGCAGGAAGGGGCTGTTGCCCCTCGAGCGCTGCATGCCTGGCGACGGCATACCGTACACGGACGTCTCTCCAGCGGACTACTACGGGGGGACGGCTCCCAAGCTGGAGAGGTCTCTGGACGCGCTGTCCGGAGAAGGCCTGGTGGCTGTGCTGGAGACGCCTGCGCTCACTCTGATCGGCGATGACGTGGAGGGGATGGCGAGGTCCCGCGAGGGATGCATCCGCCTGGACACGGACTCTCTGGGGAACGACATCGGCACAGGATTCGACAGCGCCATAGTGAGCGTACTGGACCATCTGGCGCCCGAGCGTTCGGAGACCATAGAAAACGGGGTGAACATACTGGGCCTGTCTGTGGCCCACAAGGACTGGCGCGCCGTCAGGATGGAGATGGGGCATCTGCTGAAGAGCGCCGGCCTCAGGCTGGTATCGGTCGTCGGCGCCGGCTGCACCCTCGGCGAGCTGCGGGATTCCGTCAGATCAGGGTTCAACATAGTCGTAGACCCGGAGTTCTGCTCCAGGACCGTCGGATTCTACGAGGCCATGGGCGTCGAGACCGTAGGGATCGGCTGCCAGCCCGTCGGGTTCGACCGCGTCGACGACCTTTACAGGGCAGTGTCCGAGGCCACAGGCCGCAGGACGTCCCATGCCTTCGAGATGCTGGCCAAGTACCGCAGGCGCGCCTACGACGGCATAGTGGCCTCTGGCAAGAGCCTGGTCGGGAAGACCTACGCGATCGACGCGTCCCGGTCCGTCTCCGACCCTCTGTCCTCCTGGCTGGAGGCCTCCTTCGACATGGTCGTCGACGAGTTCGGCCGTCCGGACTACCTGTTTACCAGCGGGCCCAAGGCCTTCCTGGAGCAGGCTTCCGGCGGATGCGGGAAAGGCGTGGCCGTGCGCTATCCGCATCTCAAGTATGATTTCGTCAAGTCTCCTATAATGGGCCTGGACGGGGCCATGTACCTTCTGGACGGCCTGCTCAACCGATCATGGCCAGCATAGACTTCACAAGAGTCATATCGCAATGGCGGCGGGAAGCCGGGAGGAGCCGTCGGAAATGATCCAGAACCTCTGGGCGATTCCGTCCGTACATTTCCCATGCGAAGAAAGGCGTGACGTCCTGCTTGCGGATTCGTCGAAATGACGCGGGTCCGAGCGCGGGACGCGAAGTGGCGCCCCCCGGACCGGGAGCGCCGGTGGAGAGTCAGGCCGCCTGTCCTTCGGCCAGCCTGGACCTCACCCTCATCAGGACCTTGCCGAGGTTGTTCTCGCCTTCGCCGTTGAAGACGCCCCAGTAGGTGTCGCCGCACTCGTTGTTGTAGGTGAGCTCCGCATCTCCGGTAGCGACGAGCTTCTCAGCGAGCTCCGGGTGCTGCGAGAACTTGGCCATCTGGACCTCCTCCATGACCCCGATCCTGACCTCCTCCCAGCCTTTGCGGGGCATCATCTAGTCTGCGAACACCCTGACCCTTGCCGGATCGAGGCCTGCGAAGCGCTTCCTGTCCTCGATGTCCGCGCACCTCTGCGCCTGGTAGGCCGCTTCGCTGCTCAGGAACTTGAGCCCGTCGAACTCCACCCCGACGGGATACCACTTGTTCAGGAAGAAGTACTCCCCGAAGAACCTCTCTACGCTGTCCATATCATCCGCCTTCTATATTGGATTTAACATCCAAATCGAAGACTAGTACAATCAGATTTAAAGATGTCCCCGAATGTAACCAAGTTACGGTGCAGGAAGGGCCATCCGGCCGTCCGATTCTCTTTTTCTTCCAAGAGTCGAATCGGCTCACGCTCCAGCTCTGTTCCGTGTTTCCGAAAATATTTTACGGTTTAGTTTTCAGTTAAATATTCATTTGGAGTACTGCTCCAACAGGTGACGATTTGGATAGCAAAGTGCTCTATGCGATAATCGCGGTGGCAGTCATCGCCATCGCCGCCGTCGCCGCTCTCGCTCTCCTGAACAACGGAGGGAGCAGCGACGATGCGGACCACACAGGTAAATCGTTCGACGACACGCGTCTCAGAATCTACGGAAACGCCAACGGAGACGACCTCATCGACAAGGCCGACCTAAGCACCATCAACTGGATCATCAAGTCGAACAAGGACAGCGATTCTTCCAAGCACGTCGACTGGGCCAAGGACTACCCTCTTGCCGACGCGAACTACGACGGAAAGGTGGACGACAAGGACTCCGCCGTCGTCCAGGACATCATCGACAAGAAGAAGACCCGCATGTATTACTACAACAAGTACGAGAGGGTCACCTACGTGAACTATCCCATAAGCGACAAGATCGGGGCCGAGTACCTGATACTCCAGCTCCTTCCTGCGATCAAATCCTACAGCATGCTCAAAGCGATCGACGACACCACCCCGAGCATCTACAACAACGTCTATCCCGGGGTGGACAAGATGCCCGTCATGGGGACCTGGAGGGAGATCACCATCGAGAGCCTCACAGACCTCTACAACAAGGGGACCATCGGGACCTTCATGCAGTGGACCGGCGGACAGAACGTGGACTACATATGGGACAAGGCGGTGGCCTCCGGCCTCTCCGAGAAGATGTCCTTCGTGATCGTGCCCTGCCAGGGCCCCGACGTCATCCAGGGGGTCTTGGAGCTCGCCTGCATGCTCGGCAACCAGAGCCTCTCGGACGACTACAGGAAGTGGTACGACAGCGCCATGGAGAAGCTCGACTCCATCGAGGACAAGATCGCCGGCGGAAAGAAGACCGTCACCGCGGTCAGGTGCTACAACGACAAGGTAGGCTCCATGGCGGCCTTCGGGTCCTCCCAGGGGCCCGCCCTCTGGTTCAACAAGGTCATCAGATTCCAGCCCGATTACGTCGGCAAGACCAACTTCACCACCATAGGGTCCGTCGAGAACTTCGTCTCGTCCGCCACCGACGAGGTCGTCGTCATGTTCCAGAAGAACTGTGACTGGAGCGAGTTCAACGACCTGGTGGACAGATACCTCACCGCAGTGTACGGGACCACGGACCAGTTCAAGCACGAGAGGATGTACGCCATAGACTTCGAGATCATGCCGTTCGCGGCCGGTCCCGCAGGATGCTACATCCTAGCCGCATACCTCTACCCGGAGCTGTTCAAGATGGACGAGGCGCTCGACTTCCTGCAGGTCTATCTGGACGACTTCGCCGTGAGGATCGGCGCGAACGCACGCCAGGGCTACACCTACACGGGGCCCGGATACAGCAGCTGATAGCATGGAAGAAGGGCAGGCCGGCAGGATCGATTCGGCGAAGAGGGCGGCGGAGCTGTGGGCAGCGGAGGACGACCTGGGCTCGGAAGGGTCCAAGAAGGCCGTCAACGACTACCGCGTCTCCGAGATGCGCAAGCTCGCGTTCACGTTCGCATGCGTGGCGGCGGCGGTGATAGTCGCCGGCCTGTCCATAATCTACGGGACCATGGACCTGGGGTTCGTGGAGTGCTACGAGATCATATGGGACCATCTGACCGGGAACATACAGGACAAGCTCCTGGACTACATCGTGGTGCAGGAGCGCCTCCCCAGGGTGGTCGCGGCCCTGGTGACGGGGGCGGGGCTCGCCGTGGCCGGATGCGTCATGCAGTCGGTGCTCAAGAACCCGCTGGCCGACCCATACACGACCGGGATATCCTCCGGAGCCGGGTTCGGGGCAACGCTGGCCATAACCCTCGGGGTGTCCATCGTCGGAGGGAACTACGCCATCGTGGTGAACGCCTTCGTGTTCGCTCTCGTCCCCATGGCGGTCATGCTCGCCGTCGGAAAGCTGAAGGGGGCGTCGCCCACCATGATGATCATGGCCGGGATCGCGATCATGTTCATCTTCAACTCGTTCACGACCGTCCTGAAACTGCATGCCGACCCGGACGCCCTCGCTCTGCTGTACCAGTGGACCGTGGGAACGGTGTCCGACTGCTCCTGGACGGACATCCCGCCGATGGCCGCGGTCGTCATAGCGGGCACGGTCGTCACCCAGGCGCTGTCCCGCAAGCTTAACGTCCTGGCCACCGGGGACGACAGCGCCAAGGCCATGGGCCTCAACGTGGAGAACATGAGGATAATGCTCCTGCTGCTGATATCCCTCATGGTCGCGACCGTGGTGAGCTTCACCGGCCTCATCGGGTTCGTAGGGCTGGTGGCCCCTCACGTCTGCAGGATATTCGTCGGCGCGGATAACAGGTACCTGGTGCTGTCGTCGGCGATGTTCGGGGCCGTCCTGCTGGAGGTGGCCGACCTCGTCGGAAGGACCGTCATAGCTCCTGCGACCCTGCAGGTCGGAGTCGTGACCGCGTTCATCGGAGGGCCGATGTTCCTGTACCTCATCATGAGGCAGAAGAGGTCGTCGTGGTGATATCATGAGGATCGACATCGAGAACATGGACGCGGGATACGGGGACGAGAGGATCCTCCACGGCATCGACCTGCACCTGGAAGGGCCCGGGCTGACCTGCATCATAGGGCCGAACGGGGTCGGCAAGTCCACTCTGGTGAAATGCATGAACAGGCTCCTGGACCCCGCATCGGGGAAGGTCAGCATCAACGGGAGGGACATAAAGGAGATGACGAGGAGGGAGATCGCGGAGACGGTCGCCTACGTCCCGGTGCAGTCCGAGGACGTCTTCGCCATGCCCGTCTTCGACACCGTCCTGATAGGGAGGGCCAACAAGTCCAAGTGGAAGACGAGCCCGGAGGACGTGGTCAAGGTGAGGAAGGCGCTGGAGGTCCTGGGGATCTCGGACCTGGCCAGCCGTCCTTTCGACGAGCTTTCGGCGGGACAGCACCAGATGGTGGCCATCGCCCGCGGGCTGGTCCAGGAGTCAGAGATCCTCGTCCTGGACGAGCCCACGGCCAACCTGGACATCAGGCACCAGGTGTTCGTCACCTCCCTGATGCACGAGATAGCCGTTTCCAAAGGCGTCATGGTGGTCATGATCAGCCACAACCTCAACATCGCGTCAATGTTCGCGGACCGCATGGTGCTCATGTCCAAGCCCGGGATCGTCAAGGAGGTCGGCACCGCGGCGGAGGTCGTCACGGCTGAGAACATCTCCGAGGTCTACGACGTCGACTGCGAGATCGTGGACCATCAGGGAAGGCCCGTCATCCTTCTGGACAGATACCTATCATAAATGGATGCGAAATCCATCTCGGCACCGTAGACAGTAAATACGCTTCCTGCCGATGGGGCACGCGCGTATTCGAGGGGTCCGAGATGCTGATCAGGTTCTGGGTTCAAGGCTACCGCTGCTTCGGAAAGAGGGCGGAGATAGATCTCACCGACAAGAAGAACTACCGCTTCGGAAAGGAATGCGTGAGAGGGGACTTCCTGGACAAGATGGTCGTCCTCGGGAACAACAACGCCGGCAAGACCGCCTTCGGGTATGCGATGACAGACATAGTCTCCACCGTGGGCGGGTTCTCCAAGGACATCGGGCAGCATAACGCCGAATGCTTTCTGAACAAGGATGTCGGGGCCGAGCGCGCCACCTTCCATTACGACCTGAGCAGGAAAGGCTCCGTCGTGTCCTACGAGTATTCCAAGAGGGCCCCCGACAGCATCGTGGCCGAGAAGCTGACCGTGGACCGCCGCACCGTCTTCGAATACGACCTCGAAGGGCCAGGCATGTTCTTCGACCCCGACCTCATCGAAGGGTGCCCTGCTCCTGACGGGAGGAAGTCCGTCATACTGTCGATGTCCGAGAGCCATGCGGTCGACCCGGGCAGCCCTGCCGGGGTGGTCGTCGAGTTCGCCACCCATTCGCTGTACTATATGGCGATGTGGAAGCACGACGTGCACATCGGGATGATAGACGAAGAGGACGACGCCGAGAGGTTCGTGGCGCAGAACGGACATCTGGACCTGTTCCAGGGCTTCCTCAAGGAGGTCTGCTCCATAGACGTCGATCTCTTCGCCGACGGGGACAGGATCATGATCAGGAAGGGGAGCGGCGCGCTTCCTTTCAGGGAATCAGTCTCCAGGGGCACCATGATCGCCTGCCGCCTCTATGCCTGGACGGTCAGATGCAGGGATCGCAACGCGCTGATCTACTTCGACGATTTCGACGACATGTTCCACTACAGGATGGCGGAGAACGCCATCAGGACCATAATATCGCAGAACTCCGCCCAATGCATATTCGTCACGCACAACACCGGGCTCGTGTCCAACGACTTCCTCCGTCCAGACTGCTGCTTCATAATGTCGGACGGAGAGCTGAGGTCGCTGTCGAGCCTGACGGACAAGGACATCAGGAGGGGCCATAACCTCGAGAAGATGCTCCGCGAGGGGGAGTTCGACCCGAAAGAAGGGTCGGAACGAACAGCTTCCTTCATCCTTGTCCCGAGATTGTCGCTTGATTCTCTAGAAGAGGCCCGACTGGCGGAGGGGCGCATGAACGGAAGCGTCCGTGCCTGGGATCCGCATGTGCAGAAACGCGGCTGGCCAGGGGAATCCCTGCGCCTATCGGAATCCTTTCACAACGGGCAGACCACGCTCGCTTCCTCCATCCGACGGGTCAAACGGCAAATAACCGGAACGCGTTCTACCCGCGGCAATACGATGAAGGTGGATTTCGATTCGTTGGACGAGATCAGGATATCCAACATGAACGGAGGCGCAGGTGAGGTCTCGGCAAGGATGTTCTACGACGGGCGCCGCAGGATCATACAGACGCGCATGCCGCCCGGTTCGTCCATAGGCGAGCATCTCCAGACCACGGGGGACGACGTGAACTTCGTCGTGGAAGGGACAGGGACCGCTTTCTGCGACGGGACGGAGGAGCCGCTCCGTCCGGGGACGTGCCACGTGTGCCCCAAGGGGAGCAGGCACTCTATCGCCAACACGGGCTCCGCAGACCTCGTCCTGTGGACGGTAGTCGTCGACGAGGACAGGCAGGAGAGGGCCGTCCGGCATTCAGGCAGCTCATGACGGGAACCGAGGCATCTGGCCGGTCATTCAAACTGACGAACAGGTGACAAGATGGCAGATACGATCATGTTCGATCCTCCATGCACGGAGGGCGTTATAGAGAGGAGGAGGAGCCAGTTCACGATGGCCGTCGCCGTTGGAGGCGAGACCGTCCTGTGCCACTGCCCCACCACGGGGAGGGTTGGGAACATAGACCTCGCGGGGAGGCCGTGCCTGCTGTCGCCGAGCCAAGACCCGGGAAGGAAGACCAGGTTCACGGTCGAGGCCGTTTCCCTGGATCGGCCGGAGGATTCCTCGAAGAAATGGATAGGCATAAACCAGAATGCGGCCAACCGCTACGTGGAGCACTATCTCCGCAGCGGGGGCTTCGAGGACATGGTCGGGAGGGGCGAGGTACGCAGGGAGGTGTTCCTCGGGAGATCCAAGCTGGACTTCCTCGTCGGGGACACCTACGTCGAGGTGAAGACGCCCCTCCAGGACATCCAGCTGGACATTCCCGGATGGGTGAGGACGAAGAAGACGGCGCCCTTCTCCTCCACGGACAGGTTCGTCAGGCACATAACCGAGCTGGCCGACAGCCTGGAGAGCCACCAGAAGGCCGTGCTCCTCGTGGATTTCGTCTACGACAACCCCGGCTTCAAGGTCATAACGCACAGCATCCATTACGAGGAGGTCAAGGATGCCGTCGATTCTGCTAAAGAGAAAGGGGTGGAAATCTGGCAGGCCAACTTCGAGATCACGGCCGAGGGGGTAGCGCTGAGGAAGCATTTCCCGATAGACGTGCGAAGGTGTCGGCAGGATCCCCGACCTGCGCGCTCTCCAATATGTGCACGATCGCGCGGTCGTAGGCGAGAGTCTTCAGCGTCCGCTGGGAGAACAGCCCTTTGCCCATTCTTCACATGGATCGGAGTCGCCTCGAAAGGCCGCTCTTGCTGCTGGGATGTCTGGATCCGAAATTCTGCGCATGTAAGTAATTCAGTCCTTGGGGATCGCAAGACGCCTGAGGTCGCATACCTCGACGCCCGATATCGGCTCCTTCGGGACATCGACCCCGAACAGCCCGAAGAGGCTCCTGCAGTTCTTCGAAATCTCGGACAATGCTGACGACGACCCGTAGCTCAGGCAGTTGATGGTATTGAGATATCCGATGGCCTGGCCTACGGATATCTCCCTCCTCCCCGATTCCCTGATCTCCGCACAGAGCTCGCATTTCAGGATGAGGGCCAC
>JAFYAH010000015.1 GCA_017540825.1 Candidatus Methanomethylophilaceae archaeon
AACATGCTATCGTCAGGCAGCGGAAGCCCGAAGTGGCCGTATATGTCCCTGCATTTCTTCGGGACCTCGTTGATCATCCACCCGCTCCTGAGGTTCGTGGCCGTAAGGGATCTGAGCCTCTTGAGTATCATCGGTATCCCGAGAGCCCTCATCTCCTCGTCCATGGACTGGCGCATGAGCATGCGCATGGATAGGCCCACGAACTGGACGAAGAGAAGCCCCTTGGCCGCATCCAGGCTGTGGACGTACCTGATCCCGCCGTCCATGTCGTCCTTCAGAGACTCGTACTCCTTCTCGTCCTCGTCCCGCTTCCTGTACAGCTCCAGTATGTCCGCGGGGCTGCAGTCCATGTTGGTCACGAACACGACCTTGCCGAAGTTCCTCATGGCGAACGTCATCGAGTTCCTCCTCCTGGTCAGGAGGACCTTGCCGTCCTCGCCCTCGGAGACGTCGAAATGCCTCTCCAGGCCCTCCAGCCTGCCCCTGAATATGTCCGATATCGTCACGGCCTCGCCCTTCCACTCAGTCTCGGAGGCTATGCGCTCCGCCTCCGCGATCCTGGAGATGAACGCGTCCCTCTCCTCCTTCTCGCGGTCCGTGTTGAGGAACGTCAGGACGCGCAGTTCCTTGACGGCGCTGCCGTCCGGCAGCGTCGCCGCGGTGCCGTAGGGCCACTCGACCCTCCGGTCGGAGAACGACTCCGTGCGTTCATGGAAAGGGAACATGTTGACCGGGTTCTCCAGGTCCTCCTTGGCGGCGGTTATCCAATCCTTGTGGAGGTCCGTGCCTCCCCTCACGGGGATCAGGTACCTGCAGTCGCCCTGGGACTCGAGGAACGCGATGTTGGACTCGCTGTAGAAGCCGCGGTCCATGACCAGCGCCACGGTACTCGCCCCCATCGATCTGAGCCTGGATATCATGCCCTTCACGGTGCTGACGTCGGAGATGCTCCCGGGGAACAGCTTCATCATCACGGGGAGGCCCGTCTTCAGGGAGTGCACCAGGCCCAGGTTGACCTGCGGCAGGCCTGTCTTGCGGGTCCCCCTCCCGTTCTCCAGCATATCCATCTGCTCCGACGAGGACTGCAGGACGCTCGTGTCGAACACGGCGACGTCGTCGCTGTCCATGCACGACTCGTAGAACAGGTTGCGCGCCGAGTCGTTGGAGCCTATATCGTCAAGCAGCTCGGACAGCCTCTGGGACTCGTACGCGCCTTCTCCCAGCAGCATCTCCAGGGCCGTTGTGTTCATCGTGTCTCTGACGGAGCGCAGGCTGTCTGGGTCGGTAATTCTCAGTATGCCCAGAGAGAGGATGCGGGACGCATCCTCCTCGCCGAAGAACGAGGCGAGCCTCCTCCTGAGGCCGATGGTCTCGGACAGCTTGAACAGCAGATCGTAAGGCCCTACCGTGACGGACCTGTAGGGCCTTTCGTCTTTGGCACAGACAGGACGTCTGCGGCTCTCGATGATGATGCCGTTTTCGTCGCACGGGCCGATGTATTCTTTTTTCTGCCTTCCCTGCTTCTTGACAGGGTCCCAGTACGGGGTCAGTTTGTACAGGTAGTGCTTGTTGCCCCGCTTTTCGACACGGGTTTTTGTAGGCATAGTACCATATGGTACTATTAATATAAATAATCTTCTTGGCACAGCCAGTTGTCCAAATAGATGTCAGAAGTCAAGGATAGTACCAATCGATTCCGGGAGTTAGGGAACCTCTTCTATGACAGCAAGACGGGGAGTGTCGCGTCTGCCCTGCAGCGAGGAAAGACAACGCCGCATACGCCTTGCCAGTCGTTCAAGAAGACCCCACTTGGACAGGCTTCTGAGGAAGCGCACCATCACCTTCGAAACGCCTTCCGGAATCTTCTCCCGCCTGTTCTTCCTGACTCTCACCATCGACCATAAAGTCATGCCGCGCGACGATGCCAATCGCTTAACCACATCCGGAGGAAGAGCTCATCCCAATTTTTCTCTAGATTAGAAAATGCACCACAACAATCATTTCGAAAACCCCTAGTCGATTATGCCGGACGAGTTCACCGGGCAGGTCATGCATGCTTGACCCCTTAAGAATCCAACTAAGAAACCCTGAGACTTCGATCGAAGGCATTCAGACGAACGTTGCAGCGACATGACCAAACAGCATTTACCAGAAAATCATAATACTAACAATATAATAGTTATAACTATCATTTTTGTAGTATAATAAGAATTAATTATCTACTATTTTTTAATATTATGGTTGAAATTATTGTATCTTGTCACGTTATATGTAGACTTACAGAGTTCGCCAACGAGATAATCCGAGGGAACCTTCTATGCACGGTATTTCTGGCGACATCAAAACTGTTGGAGTGATAGGATCAGGAACCATGGGCGTCCAGATCGCGGAATGCATGGCTGAACATGGATACCAGGTTATTCTGAAAACGCGCAATCTGGCGCGCAAAGATGCCATCTTGGCAAAAATGAACAAACATCTCTTCAAAAGGGGCCCAGAATCCGCTAGCGAAATATTGTCCCGCATAGACATTTGCTCCGCAGCAACTGATCTGAAGGGATGCGACCTGATCGTGGAATCGGTCGTAGAAGATTACGAGGCCAAATCCGCCACGTTCCAAGAACTGAGGGATGTCATAGGGGAGGATACCCTGGTCGCGACCAACACATCCGCGCTGTCGGTCACGAGGCTCTCCGAATCGTTCAAGGGCCTGATGGGGCTGCATTTCTTCAACCCGATACATCGTATGAAGCTCGTTGAGATCGTCACTACCACGTCCTCGTCGCAGAGCTCGATCGAGATGCTGAAGAAGCTGGTCGTCTCCTTGGACAAGACTCCCATCGTAGTCATCGACTCGCCCGGATTCCTGGTGAACAAGCTGCTGCTGCCCCAGATAAACAACGCTATAAAGATGAACGAGGCGGGAGTTGCCACCAAGGAGGAGATAGACCAGGCGGTGAAGCTCGGCCTCAACCATTCCATGGGCCCCTTCGAGCTTGCAGACTTCATCGGGCTCGACGTCTGCTATTTCATCCTCAACGAGATGTATGAGGTCAGCGACGACCCCAACTACCGTCCCGCGTCCCAGCTGAAGAGCCTGGTCGACAAGGGACATCTGGGCTTCAAGACGGGAAGAGGATTCTACGAGTACCCGAGGGCGTAAGATGGGGTCTAGAGATGTTTCGTTCGACGTCTATGGCGTCTGCACTACCAGGGACATATTCGGGCTGGTCCCATACAACAAATATCCTGTAAAGAAATACTTCCAGCTTTCCTTCCCTCCGGCGTTCGACCCTTCCAACCTGTTCTCCATCAACCCTTTGACTCCAGACGACATAGATGCAAGCTCTGGATACGTCAGGAGGATCTGCGCTGCGGACCTGAACCGCACCGTGATATCCGACTTGGAGAATTCAGGAGCCAGTTGGATCATAATTGACGTCAGATCGGTCCCGAAAGGGCTGTGGGAGGTCAAATTCGGAGGGGAGACCCATTACTATTCTCTTGGCAACTTCGTCAAGAAAGAGGCTATCTACAAGTCCATCGAAGCCAAGGGCCTTGCTGTGGAGTCCATCAGGAAGGTGAAGACGGAGGAGGTCCCCGACATGGACGCCTACGTCGACAAGTTCTGCGACTTCCTCAAGAGGCGCTACGACGGGAACATAATCCTGGTGGAGCTGAAGGAGGCCATGTGGCTCCTGGACAAGGGCGGGAACGTCGCATACAAGCCTAGCGCCGAGTCTGAGTACAACTGCAAGGTTATGGACGAGTACTTCATGAAGATCCTGAAGAAGCTCGACTGCCACTACATCCGCACGCCTCCGAACATCGTCTACGATTCCTACAACCACTTCGGAGACGCTTATAGGGTGCACTACGTCCAAGAATGGTTCGACTACGCCAACAAATGCATAGACCTGATAACCTCCGGGAAGGAGGGCTACCAGAGAGAGATGGACATCCTCAGCATCGAGCTTACCAACAAGATGGACCTCATCAGGGGGAAGAACATCCTCTCCCGCACGAACGCCTGCAAGAGGTTCGACGCGATGTTCAAGAACAGGGCTTCCGACAGGCCTCGGATGGAGTCGTACATGTCCCAGCTTTCCGAGGCCTTCGAAGGCACCGAAGACGGGGTCTTCAAGGCGGAGATATAGGGGCGCATAGGATTGGCGCACCGCGACAGGAAAGACGGGCTTGCGGATCTGGACGCCGCTGCGGAATGGATGAGGAAGGCTGCCGGATGCGGCCTTGCGTGGGCGCACAAGGAACTGTTCGACATCCTCTGGATGATGGGCACGCCCGATTCCCTCGCGGAGATGGCCAGCAGGGCCTTCGCAAGGGCAGAGGCTGGCGATGCCGAGATGATGGGCCTGCTCGGAAGGGCTTTCAAAGAAGGAAAAGGCGTCGACCAGAGCCTCGAATCCGCCGAATCCTGGCTCAAGAAATCCGCCGACGGCAAATGCCTATGGGCCAAGGACGAGTACTTCGACCTGCTCTGGGAGATCGGCACCCCGGAGTCCCTAGCGAAGATGGCGGAATTCGGGAAATCCGAATACAAGAACAACCCGTCGATGATGGCCAGGATGGGCAGGGCGTACTGTCGGGGCAGAGGCGTGGAGAAGGACATCCCTAAAGCTGTCCAGCTGCTGAGATCCTCGCTGGAGAAGGGGCCCCGCTGGGCCAAGGCCGAGTACATCGACGCCTTGATCCAGGTCGGCACGGCCGAATCGAAGAGGGACGCGTTCGATTACACCAGATCGATCCTCGAAGAGGACAGGGGGGACGCCTATGCCCGTATCGCATGCATGTACCGGGACGGGATCGGAACCAGGAAGAGCCTCCGCCAGGCCTGCGACAACTTCAGAAAGGCTGCGGAGAAGAGGTTCCCAGCATCCAGAGCATAGCTTTTCGACGTCCTCTGGGACATCGGGACGAAAGAGGCGTACAAAGAGGCTTTCGACATGATCAACGCCGCCTCCAAGAACGGAACCGTGAACGGAGAAGCGATAGGAAGGCTCGCAAGATGCTATCGCGACGGACGCGGAACCGTGAAAGACCTCGACATGGCCGCAAAGCTGATGAGGAGGGCCGCGAAGAAGGACGTTCCCTGGGCCGAGGCCGAGCTGGACGCGATCGAGTCTTCGAGAAAGGGATGAACCTGAAATGGCGGAGATCCCCGACGGCTTCGGGGGACCCCGCCGATCGGTCTTCCCATCAGCAGACAGAAGGGCGATCAGGCATCAGCTCCTTCTCTTTCTCGATTATGCGATCGAGGCTGCTTTCCCTGGGCGAGGAATATCGCCTGCTGAGCCTGCTCGAGCATGCCCAGGCATCTGAGAAGGTCCGCCCTGGCCAACCATACCTACAAACCTCTTCGACGCCGCTCAGGAGACGCTCTGACCTATCGATGGAGCCATCTTCTTGTGCTGCAATAACAAACGGGGTTTCCCACTATAGTGTTACCAGCTATCAAGGACAACTCGGACCTTGTGTACTGGTTGCTATTTTCTTAAACAGACTATAGTTCTAAATTTGTGCCCAAAGTCAGATATCCTTATTACCAACCAATCAGATAATGGCGGTGCTATTGAGCGGTGCCTGAAATGGATGCGGTAACGTCAGCGACGGCGATTCTGACCTTGGTAGCCGGAATTGGGGTTTTTCTCATAGCTTGCACGATGATGAGCTCTAACCTCGAGTCCATCTGCAGCAACAGGCTGAAGAGGCTGTTCTCCAAGGCTTCGGACAAGAAGCTTCTAGGGGTCGGGATAGGGGCCGTCGGGACCGCCGCCATACAGAGCTCGGGAGCGATGACCGTCCTCGTCATAGGGTTCGTCAACGCCGGGATCATGTCCCTCACGCTTGCGGCCGCGATTATCTACGGTGCGAACATAGGGACCACCATAACGGCCCAGATCGTGGCTTTCGGGATGATGGGCGGCGACTCCCTGTCCCTCACCGTCATCTTCGCCGCGCTGACCGGGGTGGGCGCGTTCATGAGCGTGTTCGCCAAAAAGGACTCCGTCAGAAAATGGGGAGGCATCCTCGCGGGATTCGGCATGCTGTTCGTCGGTCTGGAGATGATGAGCGGGTCCATGGAGGCCTTCGCCCAGATGGACGAGGTGAAGAGCTTCCTGGCGAGCATCGAGAACCTCATCCTCCTGGTCCTCATCGGAGCCGGACTCACGGCCATAATCCAGAGCTCTTCGGTCATGACGTCGGTCGCCATCGCCATGCTGGTGGCAGGGCTCATCGACCTTCAGCAGGGCATCTATCTGACGATGGGGTCCAACATAGGCTCCTGCGTCGTGTCCATACTCGCAGGGATGTCCAGCGGGATGAACGCCAAGAGGACCGCGCTGATGCACCTGACCTTCAACGTCATCGGCGTCGTGCTCTTCGTGACGGCAGGGTTCCTGCTCGATGCGGCCACAGGCGGGTCGTTCACCTATGCCGGCATGTTCTCCTATGTGTTCCCGGACGCCCCGCAGACCCAGCTCGCCATGTTCCACACGTTCTTCAACGTCGTCACCGTGATCATAATGCTCCCGATGACGTCCAAGCTGGTCTCGTTCGTCTGCAGGGCCATCCCCGACAAGGGAGAGCCTTACGACGAGTCCGCGCCTCGCCTTCACTACATCAACGACTACATGCTGAAGACCCCGCCTATCGCCGTCCTGGAGGTGAAGAACGAGATCGTGAACATGGCCAAGATCGCCATGACGAACGTCACGGAGGCGTGCTACATGGTGAGGACCTTGGACTTCGCGAACATCGAGAGGTTCAGATACAACGAGAAGGAGCTGAACTACCTCAGGAAGAACATCACGAAGTTCCTGGTGAAGCTGTCCAACCTCCAGCTCAACGACAAGGACAACGCGTACGTCTCGGCCGCCTTCCGCACTGTCACCGACCTTGAGAGGATAGGCGACTACGCCGAGAACATCGTCGAGTACGCCGAGAGGCTGCAGACCCTGGGAGACCAGTTCTCCGACTACGCCAAGGAGGAGATCGTGGAGGTCAGGGACCTGATAGAGCAGCTCTACGAGCTCATCATGGAGGCCTACGTCAAGGTGGACAGGAACACCCTGAAGAAGGCCATGGCGATCGAGAACCAGATCGACGACCTCACCGACAGGATGGCGGAGGAGCACATCAAAAGGCTCAACGAAGGCACCTGCAAGCCCGACGTCGGGGCGGAGTACCTCTCCCTCGCGTCGGACACCGAGAGGATAGCCGACCACTTCGTGAACGTCGGGAAGGTCATACGCGACTTCGCATGAGCCGACGGCTGGGGTTCGTCGTTCGACGTACATCGCATCCGCATCACCTTTTATATGTAGACCCTAATCGTCGCACGATGATGCTGATAAAGCTTGGAGGTAGCGTGATTACCGACAAGTCCCAATACCGCAGGTTCGACAAGGAGGCCGTCTCCCGCCTATGCAGGGAGATAGCCCGGTCCGGCAGGCAGACGGTGGTGGTCCACGGTGCGGGATCGTTCGGGCACATACTGGCCAAGAGGCACTCCATCCAGAACGGCTACTCCAGCAAGGAGCAGATACCCGCCGTGGCCATGATCCAGCACGACGTGAGGGAGCTCAGCTCCATGGTCGTGGCCGAGCTCCTGGAAGCGGGGATACCTGCGGTCTCGGTGCCGCCGGGATCCTGCTTCGTCATGGACGACGGGAAGCTGGTCATAGGCGACGAGGAGCCCATCAGGTCCCTCCTGAAGATTGGCATAATGCCCGTGCTGTTCGGGGACGTGGTCATGGACCGCAAGAAGGGGTTCGGGATATGCTCCGGGGACCAGGCGATGGAGGCGCTCGCGAAGATGCTCAAGCCCGAGAAGGCGGTCTTCGTATCGGACATAGACGGGCTGTTCACAGCGGATCCGAAGAAGGACCCTGACGCGAAGCTCATACCCGAGGTGACGGAGGAAGCCATGGAGAGGGTCTCCATCGAGCAGAGCGTGGACGACGTCACCGGAGGAGTGGCGGGGAAGATGAAGGAGATGCTGGACATGAGCAAGAACGGTATGGACTGTGTCCTGATCAACGGGTCCGTCCCCGGCAACCTGCAGTCCCTGCTGGAAGGAAAAGAGATCAGATGCACAGTGGCGAGGGCGCAGAGATGACCATCAAGAGCAGAAAGGCAGACCACATCGAGATATGCAGGAACGAGGACACCGCCCCAGGATACTGCTACTGGGACGACGTAAGGCTCGTGCACAACGCCCTCCCCGAGATCGACATGGACTCCATAGACACCTCCTGCCGCCTGTTCGGCAAGAGGCTGGAGTTCCCGCTGGTCGTGACTGCGATAACAGGCGGGTTCGACGGGGCGACGAGGATAAACGCCAACATCGCCAGCGCCTGCGCGGACCTCGGCATAGGAATGGGGGTCGGGAGCGAGCGCGCCGGGATCACAGGCGTATGCCCGGAGAGCTTCTCGGTCGTAAAGGAGTACGACGTGCCCCTGGTGATAGGGAACGTCGGCGCCCCGCAGCTGGTGCGCCAGAAGGGGAAGGACCCGTTCCGGAAAGAAGACGTCGAGGCTGCCATGGAGCTTGTCGGGGCCGACGTGATGGCGGTCCACCTGAACTTCCTGCAGGAGGTCGTGCAGCCGGAGGGCGACACGAACGCCGAGGGATGCCGCGACGCGATACGCTCCCTGGCCAGAGACCTGCCGATCGTCGTGAAGGAGACCGGCGCCGGGATATCCAGGGACGTCGCGCTGAGGCTGAAGGGGATCGGCATCCAGGGGATGGACGTCGCAGGCATGGGAGGGACGAGCTTCGCAGCAGTAGAGCTGCACAGGGCCGTCAAGGCCGATGACCCCGTGAGGGCGAGCATCGGCAGGACCTTCCTCGACTGGGGCATCCCCGCTCCGGTGTCGGTGTCCGAGGCCGCCTGCAGCGGTCTGCCGCTGATCGCGTCCGGAGGCGTCCTGAACGGGGCGCATGCGGCCGCCGCGATCTCCATGGGAGCTAGCTGCGCGGGAGTAGCCAACGCCGTCCTGAAGGAGGCGTGCGAGTCCGCCGAGGCGGTCAAGATGAAGCTGGAGACTATAAGGGAGGAGCTCAGGGCGGCGATGCTGCTGACCGGCTCCCCCGACGTTAAAGCCCTCTCCAAGGCCAGGCATGTGGTGCTTGGAGAGTGCAGAGCATGGATGGAATCGCTATGATGGACGCGAAAGAATATCTGAAGAAGAAGTCCGCCGAGCTGGACGGGCCTATAAGAAAGTACATAGTGGACGACGAGCCGCCTAACCTCGTCGAGGCGTCCAGGCAGTATCCGTACGCCGGAGGCAAGAGGATGCGCCCGGCGATGGTCCTGGCATGCTGCGGCGCTGTGGGAGGCGACCCTTCCGACGCCGTCCCGCTGGCCGTGGCCATAGAGTACATACACAACTTCACGCTGATACACGACGACCTGATGGACGGGGACGAGGTCCGCAGGGGGATGAGGACCATCCATGTCGGGTACGGGATGCCCACGTCCGTCCTCGCGGGCGACTGGCTCTTCTCCAGGGCGTGCGAGATCATCGCCAACATGGACGTCCCGCCGGAGAAGGTCGTGAAGGTGATGAGGTACGTCACCAAGGCCGTGTGCGACCTTGGCCGCGGGCAGCAGATGGACGTGAACAACGAAGGGAAGATAGTCCCCGAAGAGTACTACGTCGAGACCATAAAGCTCAAGACGAGCGTCCTTTTCGCCGCGGGAGCCGCCGGAGGGGCCATCATCGGAGGGGCCGACGACCGCACCGCCCAAGCGATATACGACTACGCCATCGACCTCGGGCTCGGATTCCAGATGCAGGACGACTACCTGGGGGTGGCCGGGGACCCGAAGAAGACCGGGAAGTCCGTCGGCAACGACATACGCAAGGGGAAGTGCACCTGCATGATCACCCATGCCATGAGGGCCATAAAGGACCCGTCCCTGCTGGACGAGCTGAAGGGGATCCTGGGGAAGCTGGACGCCACCGACGAGGAATGCGCCCGCGCCAGGAAGATCCTGGAGGACGCCGGGTCCATAAAGTATGCCAAGGACCTCGCCAGGGAGAAGGCGGAGTCCGCGATAGAGAGGATTGCGTTCCTTCCCGAGAGCGAGGACAAGGAGTTCATGATCGCCCTTGCCAGGTACTCGATCGAGAGGGAAGTCTGAGGATCAGATGTCCTCGATCCCGGTCTCGGTGATCCTGTAAAGCGCCGACCTCCCTTCGGGGAGGCTCCGGTGCTTCATTATGACGGCTGCGCGACGGCCGTCCACCCCTTTGTCCAGACGGAGTATGGTCTTCGCGTTGTGGTGCAGCGCGTGCCCGCCGAGGAACTCCACGCCGCCGCTGGCCAGGTTGCTGTACACCTGCGACGTGACCAGCACCGCGACGTCGTTCTGCCTGGCCAGGTTGAGGAGGACCTCGGTCTGCCGTATGAAGTCGCTCCTCACGGCGCTCTCCTCGTATCTCAGGCGGTAGTACATGGTGAGCGAGTCTATTATCACGGCCGACACGGTCCCGGTGGAAGCCAGCCTGGCGACCTTGTCGACGCGGTCGGACTGCTCCTCGAAGCTGTGGACCTGGAACACGAGGAGGTTCTTCACAGAGCCTTCCATGCCGGAGAACACCTGGGATATGCGGTCCGTGGACAGCCCCTCGGAGTCTATGTAAGCGACCCTGTCGCCGCCCTTGATCACGCTGCGGGCGAGCTGGAGGCAGACGTTAGTCTTCCCCGCGCCGGCCTCTCCGTAGATCAGGGTGACGCTGCCTCCCTCGACGCCTCCGCCGAGAAGGCGGTCGAACTTCTGACAGCCCAAGGGTATCCGCTTCACGGCACCCTCAACATCCAATGCAGATATAGAAGTATGGAAAGGGGGAGGGGGCGGCCCCTCCGTTCTCAGTTGTTCTTAGGGTCGTCGGACGAGGAGTTCTCGACCGGCTTCATGTCGTCCAGGCTGTAGTCTACGCCTTCCTGGACCTGTTCCCCTTTGGCGATGTACATGGGGACGGCTATGATGAGCATTATGGCGTAGGCCACGATGGCTATGACCACGATCGCTCCGACTATGAGCAGGGCGATGCTGGCCAGGGACTCCAGGACGCCCGGGATCGTCAGGGCGTATATGGCAAGCCCTATGGCGATCACCGCCGCGACGACTATCAGCAGTATCCCCAGCCCGGACTTCGCCGTGCTCTTCTTCCTCACTCCTGCCGCTTCTGCCATCTCTTCACCTCAGCTGTTGTTGGGCAGATAGGGAACGAGGGACATCGCGAGGTCTCCGAGCGTCATGGACTGGAGGATCACGCGGCCGGGGCCGGTGAGGGTCGTGACGAACAGCCCCTCTCCGCTGAACAGGACGTTCTTGACGCCTCCTACGCTGCTTATGTCGTACGTCACGCCGTCCTGCCATGCCACTACATGGGACGTGGAGACTTTGAGCATCTCTCCGGCTTTCAGGTCCCTCTGGATCAGGTCCCCGCATGCGTGCGCGAAGACGAGGCCGCTCCCGGACAGCTTCTGGAGTATGAGCCCCTCCCCTCCGAAGAGCATGGACCCCAGCTTCTTCTGGAAGGCGATGTCCATCTTCACGGTGTTCTCGGAACCCAGGAAGGAGGATTTCTGGCAGATCCAAGAGCCTTCGGCTATGTTGAGGTCGATTATCTTCCCAGGAGCCTTTCCGGCTATGCCTACGGTCCCGTTCCCGGATCTCGTCTTGAATTTGACGAGGAACATGCTCGCGCCGGACAGGGAGCGCTTGAGCCCGGACATGAAGCCGCCTTCCATCTTGGACTCCATCTCCACGTTCCCCGACATGTAGACCAGGGCGCCGGCGTTGGTGACCAGCTCCTCTCCAGGGTCCAGCTCTACGTTGGCAATCTGGAGGTTGCTACCGGTTATGCTGTATTTCATAGCGAAGCAATCATTCTTTATCCTTAAAATAATTACTTGGAGCGGATGTCAGCGAGCGATTCGGCTATCGGAGCGGAGGCAACCGTGTCCAGGACCGTGTTCCTGGGGCGCGACGCCGTCAGGAAATCTAGACCGCCGAAATCATACAGGCTGCCGGAGCTGGACAGGCGCATCCGCTCCGTCCGGACGAGGAGCGAGGCCAGGCTGATGAGGGAGGCCAGAAGGGCAGGGGTCCGCACCCCGTGCGTTTACGACATCGATCTGGCGGACTGCTCCATCGTGATGGAGAGGGTCGTCGGCCCGACCGCCAAGGAAGCGATAGCGTCTGACCCGGAAAGGGCGCCCGAGATAGCCGCGAGGATAGGGGAGGCCGTCGCCAGGCTGCACTCCGCCGGGATCTGCCACGGGGACCTGACCACGTCCAACATGATCGTCCTCCCGGACGGGGAGGTCTGCCTAATAGACTTCTCCATGGGATGCTCCAAGGCCTCTCTGGAGGAGATCGGAGTCGACGTCAGGCTGCTGGAGAGGGCTTTCGGGTCCGCCCATGCGGGGATGGACGAGGCGCTGGAATCCATGATGAAAGCCTACTTCGAAGGAATCCCCGACGCGGATGCGGTCAGGAAGAAGCTCGCGGACATAGACAACAGGGGAAGATACACATGAAGCTGAAGGTCATCACCTCGAATCCAGGCAAAGTGGCGGAATACAGAAGGTCCCTCTCCGACCTCGGGCTGGAGATGGAGCACCTGAGGCTCCCCTACGACGAGGTCCAGACCTCCGACCTGGAGGAGGTCGTGAACAAGGGGATGGACGAGATAATAGCCAAAGGGGTCAGGGACTTCATCGTGGACGACTCGGGGCTGTTCGTCGACGCCCTCAAGGGGTTCCCGGGGGTGTGGTCGGCATACGCGCAGAAGACCATCGGGAACGGAGGGATCCTGAAGCTCATGGAAGGCGTGGAGGACCGCGGGGCCGAGTTCCGGTGCTGCATAGGCTGCGACATCGACGGCCGCCGCATAGTCGTCACAGGGGTCTGCAGAGGATCCATAACCCTCTCCGAGGCCGGCAGCGAAGGGTTCGGGTTCGACCCCATATTCACCCACGACGGAAGGCGCACGTTCGCGGAGATCCCGATAGAAGAGAAGAACGACGTGTCCCACAGGGGGAACGCCGTGAGGCTCCTTGCGGAGCAGCTGAAGAAGATGGGCCTCGTGGGATGAGCCCACAAGGTCCTCCCCCGGCCCTCAGATGAGAGGGGTGATGGGGGGGTTGGATACTATTATGCACACGCCGAGGCCGAGCGCCAGATAGATCAGGTAGTTCCCGATCATGGACTTGGTCTCTATCATATCTGGGCGGAACCCGATCGCGCTCAGGATCTTAGGCATGAGCGCCATGACGCCGAACGAAATGGCGGTCGCTATGATCCACATGTATCCGATCATCCCGTTCTTGAACCCGAAGCCGCAGAGCAACCCTCCGACCACTCCGACAATAACCCCGAACACGAGGACGACCAGGCATATCTTCGTCCCGTAAATGTCCTTAAGGATGAACTCCCTCTCGTTGAACTCGGTAGGAGTGAACTCGTACTCCTCCTCGGGATCCTCGACGATCAGTCTCCTTTTCTTTGCCATCGCGCCCCCATCCTGAAGTCCATTAATATAATTATTGTGGCCCTCGGCGTCAGCGGGTCAGGAGAACCTCTCCTTGGAGTACTTCAGAGCCTCGATCACGGGAAGAGGCTGGCCCAGGAGGAACGTCTCGAGAGCCCCTCCGCCGGTGCTCACATAGGAGAAGCGGTCGGCGAGGTCGAACCTCTCGGCGGCTCCGCCGGTGTGCCCTCCTCCTATCACGGACTGCCCTCCGGAGTCCACCATGGCCTCCATCAGGATCCTCGTCCCTATCTCGAAGCCCTCCTTCTCTATCATCCCGGCAGGGCCGGACATGAAGCAGGTCTTGGAGGAGCGTATCACCTTGGCGAACTTCTCCGCGGTCGCGTCCCCTATGTCCAGGGCCGGCTCCGCGGTGGGCATGTCGCCTATGTTGACGGACACCCTCGCGCCGCCCCTCTCGACGGCCACGTCCACAGGGAGCAGGACCCTCTGGCCGTACTTCTCCAGGATGTCCTTGGCGGCCTGCAGGTTCTCGGGGGTTAGCTCGTCCTGGAGGACCTTCGTGCTCGCCTCCCCGATGTCCACCCCTCTCGCGAGGAGGTACGCGTTCCCTGCCAGGCCGACCAGTATGATCGTGTCGGCGGTGCCGTTGCCGAGTACCCTGTCGATCATCTCGGACACGTCGCCGAATTTGGCTCCGCCCAGGATGAACACGGACGGCCTGCGGGGGTCGGTGAATATGGCGTTGAGAGCGAACATCTCCTTGGCCATCAGCCTGCCGGACGCGGAGGGGACCTTCGCGGGGAACCCGACCAGGGAGCATTGGGACCTGTGGGAGGCTCCGAACGCGTCGCAGACGTAGTAGTCGATCAGAGGGGCTAAAGCCTTCACGATCTCCCCCTCCGCATGAGCCGCCATGTCGACCTTGGCGGTCTCGGAGTCTATGGCCCTGACGTTGCCGAGCAGCAGCACCTGGCCAGGCTCCAGCGCCTCGATGGCCTTCTTGGCGTCCTCCCCGATCACGTCGTCCACGTACTTCACGGAGGCGTTGATGTGGCGGGAAAGGCACTCCGCATGCTGGCTCAGGTCTATGAAGTCCCATTTGCCCTTCCTGCTCTGATGGGCGAGGATCACCAGCTTGGCGTCCTTCCCCATGAGCTCCCTGACGGTGGGCACCACCCTCCTTATCCTGGAGTCGTTCACTATCTTGAGAGAGTCCTTGGAGAGGGGGCAGTTGATGTCCACCCTCAGAAGGACGGTCCTGCCCCTGAAGTCGAAGTCCTCGAGGGTGTTGAAGTCCTTGGCCGTGCGGAACACCTCGGTTCTTGCTTATGCCCAATGCGGCGTTGGTCTTCCTGATGGACTCGCAGGGGTCCTGCTCGGCCTTGCACATCGACCTTATGCAGTCTATGTTCTCGGGAATGACGTCGGACTCCTGGTGGACGGCCTGGTAGTAGTACAGCGTGTTCCTGACGACCTTTATCCCGTCCTCCCAGACGACGATCTCGTACATGTCCGACCTGTCGCGCCCAAGGTCCCTCGCGAGCTCCATTATCTGGGCGGTGGTCTTGATGCCGTCCTTGGACCTCACGAGCCTGACGCGGGGAGCCTTCCTGAGGACGGCCACTACGTCTTCGGTCGTGGTCTCGCTCCTGAGCTGGGCGACGACCGTGTGGACGTGCATAAGCGTGGTGGACGCCTTTATCGCCATCGTGCTTATGTCTAGCCAGGGCATGATGCTCTGCACGTCCGGGCCGTGGTGTGTCGGGAGCTTGACGGAGGGCTCGAGGCCGTTTATAGGCCCGTTCTTGCTGTCCCCGGGGTCCGCGGCACGCCTGACGATGGTCACGAACGCCTTCTCGACCTTGAACGCCTTGTCTATCGGGCTGAGGGTCCTGAGCAGCCCGGTGGTGTTGCACGAGACCACGCGGGAGAGCTGCGCGCCCCACGACTCGGAGTAGTTCGCGGTGGAGTTGAAGGATATCCCGGTGAGGCTGTGGTCCTCCCCGCCCTGGAATATGGCTTTCACGCCTGCGGCCTTGTACTGGTCCCTGTACATCTCGCCGACGTTCCCGGGGGTGCAGTCGACCACGATGTCCACCTTGGAGTACATGTCCTTGAGCGTGCCCGCGATCTCGACGCCCGCGTCCTTGAAGGCCTGGACGCTCTCGTCGGGGACGTAGATGTCGTACCCTTTCCTCAGAGCGGTGATCGCCTCGAACGTCGGGCGGGTCTTGGTGACCCCGACGAGCTCCATGTCGTCCTGCGCCGCGACGGCCGAAGCCACCCTCTTCCCTATCGTCCCGTATCCGTTGACTCCTACCCTGATCTTCGCCATGAATATGACCTGAATAAGCTAATAGGGTGGCATTAAAAAAATCTATTGAGCCGAGGAGGGCGTTCCGGACCATCGAACCTTTAAGTAGCCTTTCAAGGATGACATCAGCATGAGGTTTCTTGTCATCACCGACCTCCACCAGAAGAGGGCGGACGTCGGCTGGATAAACGAGGAGATCAGGAATCAAGGCGCGGAGTCGGTCCTGTTCCTGGGCGACGTCACCAACTTCGGAACGAAGGAGACCGCGGCGAAGATCCTGTCTTCGATCGATTCCACGGTCTATGCGATACCCGGGAACTGCGACCCTCTGGACTTCGCCGAAGGGATAAAGGACGTCGCCGTGGACATGCACGGGAAGGCGGCGGACGTCGGCGGATGCAGGCTGGTAGGACTGGGGGGCTCCAACCCGACCATATTCCACACCCCGTTCGAGCTCAGCGAGGACGAGCTCTACGACGGCCTCAAGAAGAACGCGTCCGAGGGCATGATCCTGATGACCCACGCACCGTCGTACGGCATCCTGGACCAGATCCCCTCCGGCCAGAGCGTGGGCAGCACCGCCATAAAGAGAATAGTGGACGAGTACCGCCCCATCCTCGCCCTGTCCGGCCACATCCACGAGGCGGTCGGCGTCGTGAGCCGGAACGGGACGCTCTTCGTCAACCCCGGCCCTGCGAAGGACGGATGCTTCGGCGTCGTGGACGTCGTAGACGGGAAGGCCTCGGCCGAGATATTCAAACATTGAGAAAGAGCAGGGGGCGGGCATCTCTCTGCCCGTTCTCCCCTGCCCTCAGAACGCCGCGTTCTTCCTCTGCCTGTACAGGAAGTAGATGAACAGCGGGCTCCCGATCAGGGCGGTGATGGTCCCCACCGGCAGCGCCCCGGGGATGCTGCGGACCACTATGTCGGAGACCAGGATAAGCAGCGCCCCCAGCACCGCCGAAGTCGGGACGAGTATCTTGTTGTCGCTCCCCACGAACAGCCTTGCGATGTGGGGCGCCACCAGCCCGACGAACCCTATGGACCCGGTGAAGCAGACGCAGACCGCCGTGGCGACGGACATTACCATGAAGCACAGTATCCTGAGCCCCGTGGGGTTCACGCCCAGGCTCTTGGCCATGTTGTCCCCCGTGGACATGACGTTGATCTTGTTCGCGACGGCCATAGCGAAAAACAGCATCATTACGAGGGCCAGGGCCAGAGGCAGGACGGCCCCCGAGTCCGTCTTGGACAGGGTCCCGAGGCTCCATTCGTATATCTCGCGGAGGGCCTCCGCCTCGGCGTTGAACTTCATGAAGGTCGTGAACGCCGAGAACATGTACATCATCCCGATCCCGACGAGGACCATCATCGTCGAGCTCATCTTCTTGAACGTGGAGACGAAGATTATCACGGACGCGGGCACTATCGCGAACACGAACGCATTGACGATCGACGCGCTGGTCCCGCTGAAGAACGGGATTATGCAGACGTGGTAGCATATCGAGATCGCCACGCCGAACAGCGCCGCGGAGGATATCCCTATGGTGTAGGGGTCGGTCAGCGGGTTCCTGGTGATGGACTGCATCATCGCCCCGCATATCGCCAGCGTGGCTCCCACAGCCACTCCCGCGACGGTGCGTGGGAGGTTGTCCTCCATGATGACCCTGTCCAGCATCCACAGGTAGTACTGGTAGCCGGTCCCCCTCTCGGGCACGTTCCCGGTCAGATGGTTCGCGATGCTGTCGAAGACGTCCGACATCGACACCCCGAACTTGCTGACCGACAGGGAATAGACCGACAGCGCCAGGCATAGGATGACGAACCCCACGATATACAGGACGCGGCGATGCTCCTTCCTGCGGTACTGGGCCACCTTCTCCGACCTCATTCACCACACCCCGCTCTTCTGCCTGACTATCAGGTACAGGAAAATCGGCGCGCCTATGAACGAGGTCACGACCCCCACCGGGACCTCCGCCTGGACGTCCAGCGCCCTGCTTATGATGTCGCAGGACGTCAGGAAGAAGGCCCCCAGGGCCACGGACCCCGGTATAAGGAAGCGGTTGTCCGAGCCTATGGCCATCCTGACGATGTGGGGCATCACCAGGCCCACGAACCCTATTATCCCCACGTAGCTGACTATCGACGCTGCGATGAACGAGAGTATCACCAGGCAGAGGATCCTGAGGCGGTCGCTGTTCAGGCCGAGGGACCTGGCGTCCTTGTCGTCCAGGGACATGAGGTTGAGCTTGTTGGAGAGCGGCAGTATTATCGCAATGCCTGCCACCACGGCGACGGTCATCAGCGGGAGCGAGCCCCAGCTCAGGTCGGCGAACGACCCCACCTGCCAGCGATAGACGGTGGCCAGGTTCTCCTCGTCCGTCGCCACCAGGAGGATCGAGGTGAGGGCGTTGAACATGTAGGATACCGCCACTCCGGCCAATATCAGTGTGGAAGGCGACTTCCGGAAGAAAGGGGAGAACAGGATTATGACCGCCACGGGCACCATGGACATCAGTAGCGCGTTGGCCACGGTCCCGACGCCGGACAGCCCCGCCCCGCCGAACGAGAATCCAAGGGTCATGGCGATGGCCACCCCGAACAGCGCCCCCGAGGAGACCCCGGTCGTATAGGGGTCCGCCAGCGGGTTCTTCATCACGCTCTGCATGATCGCGCCAGAGATGGCCAGGCCCGCCCCGGATATGATCCCGAACAGCGCCCTTGGCACGCGGTAATTCCATACGATGCTGTCGTCGAAGAACTCCTGGGTGCGGGGCTCGTAGGTGACGCCCTGGAGATGCTTTATGAAATAGTCGAAGACGGTCGCCACGTCCAGGTCGCGGGTCCCCACGCAGAGCGATACCCAGAACACGGCGAAGGTGGCGATCGCGAAGAGCGATATGAACAGGAGCTTGAACCAGATGTAGCGACTGTACTCCTTCTTGAAATCCCCGCTGGACGTCTCGTCGGACATGGTATCGCCGCCTCATAGGTCCGAGGTGCAGACCGATCCGTCCGGCATCGGCCGGCATTCGTCGCATTCCAGGTCCTTCAGGACCAGATGGGGCCTGCCTCCGTCGTCTATTATATCCGAGTCGACGCCGTACACGGTGCGTATGTTCTCCCTGGTCAGGACCTGAAGGGGGGTCCCGACGGAGAATATGGTCCCCTCGTGCATGAGGATGATGCTGTCGGAGTACTTCGACGCGATGTTCAGGTCGTGGCTGATCATGATCACCAGTATGCCCTGCTCGTGGGACAGATGCTTCAGGAGGCGGGAGATCCCGAGCTGGTGCTTTATGTCCAGATTGGAGGTGGGCTCGTCCAGGAGGAGCACCTTCGGCCTCTGCACCAGCCCCCTGGCCAGCATCACCTTCTGGTGCTGCCCTGCCGAGAGCTCGTTGAACGGGCGCATGGCCAGGTCCTCTATCCCCAGCTGCGTCATAGTGTCGTACACAATCTCGAGGTCCTCGTCCGAGGTCTTCCAGCCCGCGTGAGGATGCCTCCCGAGGAGTATGGTGTCCACCACGCTGAGCGGGAAGGTGTCGGACGACGCGTACGGCACATACCCGACCTCCTTCGCCATCTCCTTGAGGGAGTAGTCCTTGACGCTCTTCCCGTCCAGGAACACCTTCCCTGCGGTAGGGTCCAGGATCTTGTTGATGCAATGGATCAGCGTCGACTTGCCGACGCCGTTGGGCCCCAGTATCGAGACGAACTGCGCCCCCCTTATGTCCAGGCGGATGCCGTCCAGAACCGGGTCCGACGCGTAGCTGAATGCCATGTCCTCTATCCTGATCTCCATCTGACACTACCATGGATGATAAAACCAAATTACTATACAAATGCTATCTTCGTAAATGGCGGGCCCATGGCCCATAAAGCCCATCGGGGCCTCCCGCTCTCGGCAAAGGGGTAGAATTATATAGGACACCATGTTTAGCGTGACCGATTACAATGGCACTTTGGCAGGGTAAATCCAACAGGAAGCCCACCGGCGGGAGGCTCGTCGCTTCCCAGGGCAAGAGGAAGTTCGAGATCGGCAGAGAGAAGCAGTTCACCAAGATCGGTGCTCAGAGCCTCAAGCAGTACCGCGGAGCCGGCGGCAGCGTAAAGGTTGGAATGCTCAGCGCAGAGTATGCGAATGTTGTCGACAAAAAAGCGAAGACTGTCAAGAAGGTCAAGATCCTGACCGTGAAGTCTAATCCTGCCGACCCCAACTACGTTCAGCGTAACATCATCAACAAGGGCGCCACCATCTCCACCGAGGCTGGGGACGCAATTGTCACGTCGAGGCCCGGACAGGACGGCGCCATCAACGCAGTACTGCTTTGAGCTTGAGTAATCCAATCGACCAAACCGCTTCCCATCCCTCGGGGATGGCATCCCTTCTTTTCCATCGACTCCACTGTTTGATTCCTTCGGGAAATTTTTATTACGGTGCGCCCGATTCGGCAGGACATGGCTTACGATGCAGACGTCGCAATCACCCTCTGGCCCGAATACTTCGACGCCAAACGCACCAGGTCCGAAGGCAGGAGGCTGCCCGTCGCCATGTGCGTCGAGAACCCCAGCCTGGACATCATAGCGAAGGCCGCCATGATACTCGATCTCGAGTACGAGGTCAGGGAGGACATGAGCTACCCCAAGGCCCCCCGCTCGAGGCACGGGTGCGTCAAGGTGGAGAAGGGGAAGATCGGCAAGACCGCCCTGCTCCGCGAGGTCGGCAACACGCTGATAAAGAACAAGAAGAAGTGATCGCTTGATCTCGCCGACGGACGCTCGCACCCTCGACGCCAACGCCGAGGCGCTCGGGGTTCCGGTATCCCGGCTGATGGACAGCGCCGGAGCGGCCCTGGCAGGCTTCCTGGAAGAGCGCTTCGGCGACTCGAGAGCGGTGTTCGTCTGCGGCACCGGCAACAACGGGGGCGACGGCTTCGCTGCCGCTCTCCTCAGGGATCCCGAGCGCACCAAGGTCTCCCTTCTCAAGAAGCCTTCGTCCATCCGCTCCGACATAGCTCGCGAAAGGTACTCCCTGCTGGAATGCCCCATAGAGGCCTATGCTGGGGCGTCCTCCTTCGAGGGGTTCGACGTCATTGTGGACTGCGCGCTCGGCACCGGGCTCTCAGGCGAGGTCCGCGACCCGTACCTGCAGTTCATCCGCGATGCGAACCTCTCCGGCAAGCCCATAGTGTCCGCCGACGTCCCGTCCGGCCTAGGCTCTCCCGACTGCATAAGGCCTGTGGCCACGGTCGCCTTCCACGATTCCAAGGAAGGGATGACTGAGGAGAACTCTGGAGAGATCGTGATCGCGGACATCGGGATCCCCGCAGACGCCTTCAAGAAGATCGGACCTGGGGACCTGCTCCGCTACCCCGTACCGGACAAGAGAAGCCACAAGGGCCAGAACGGGAGGCTGATGATCGTCGGAGGCGGGCCGTACTTCGGAGCCCCGGCGATGAGCGCCCTGAGCGCCCTCAGGACCGGCGCGGACATCGTCAGGGTCTTCACCCCCGAGTCTTCCTACCGCGAGGTGGCTGGGGCGTCCCCCGTGCTTATGGTGACCAAGCTCCGCGGGAACATCCTGAACTACGACTCCCTGGAGGTCATCCTGGCGGAATCCGAGAAGTACGACGCCGTGCTGATAGGCCCGGGCCTCGGGACCGACGAGATAACGATGAAGACCGCCAGAGCCTTCATCCGCTCCTGCAAGATTCCCATGGTCATCGACGCCGACGCCATATCGGCCGCGAAAGGCGTCGAGGCCAGGGCTGCCACGGTGCTTACGCCCCACGGCGGCGAGTTCTCGAAGCTGTCGGACGGCAGGAGCCCCGAGGAGGTCGCTGCCGAGATGGGCGCCGTCATACTGAAGAAGGGCGCCGAGGACGTCGTCACCGACGGGGCACGGACCCGCATAAATGCGACAGGGACCCCTGCCATGACTGGCGCCGGGACCGGGGACGTGCTGGCAGGATCCGTGGCGGCGCTCCTGTCCAAGGGGATGTCCGCCTTCGACGCCGCCTGCCTAGGGGCATACATATGCGGGAAGGCTGGCGAGCTCGCCTTCGAGAGGCTGTCCTACGGGCTGATCGCCACCGATGTCATAAACTGCATCCCTCAGGTGCTGAGAGACGGCCTGCGCCCATGACCTCGATGCAGCCCGTGTACAACGTCCCTGCGCTGACGGTCGGGAACGCGCTGGTCATAGGGGACCTCCACATAGGCGTCGAGTCCCATATGCGCGCCAAAGGGTTCCACATCGTCTCCCGCACTAAAGAGATGCTCAAGGAGATAGAGGAGGCGGCGGACGACTGCGTGAGCAGGCTGGTGGTCCTCGGCGACGTCAAGGACTCCGTCCCAGGCTCGACCAAACAGGAATATGCCGAGATACCCGACTTCTTCGAGCGCCTGTTCGAGCGCTTCGACGTCATAGACGTCGTGAGGGGCAACCACGACACCGGCATAGAAGGCTTCCTGCCGGGAAGGGTGAAGGTCCGCCCTGCGACGGGGATGGCCCTGGGCGACGTCGGGCTCGTGCACGGCCACAGATGGCCTTCCGCGGAGGTGATGGGATGCAGGACCCTCGTCATGGCCCACAACCATCCTGCGGTCATGTTCGTGGACGGCGTAGGGAAGATTATGACCGAGCCGTGCTGGATCAGAGGGAGGTTCGTAAAGGGGTCCACGGAAGAGTACCCCGTCCTTCCGGAGAGCTTCGTCGTGATCCCTGCGTTCAACAGGATGCTCGGGGGCTCGCCGATGAACTCCGAGGACGTGGAGCCCATAGGCCCCATTCTGGGCAGCGGCCTGGTGGACTTCGACGGCTCCCGCTTCTACCTCCTGGACGGCGTGGACCTGGGGAAGCGCTCCGACCTCATGGTAAGGAAGTCCCGCAGGACCGTCCCCAGAGCCTGACCCACCCCTTCGTTTCCACTGGAAAAGCGCAGATGCGGCCGTTGATGGGACATATGCTACAAACCGTATCGTCTCGCGATGGCAACCGCTACGATTCGAATTTTCTATAGAAATAAGAGGTTTAAAGTAAGGTGAGGGGCGAACCCCTCGTTTTTCCGATCAGCTGCGGCTGACGGTGTCGTAGACGGAGCCGTCCGCGTTCCTTATGACAGCGGTGAGGGGCATCTGTCCGGGAAGGCTGTGGGTAGCGCAGGAGTTGCAGGGGTCGTACGCCCTGAACGCCATCTCGCACATGTTGAGGAGACCGGGGGAGACCTCGAAGTTGTGGATGAGCGCTTTGGCGACCTTCGCGACGTCCATGCAGATGGGGCCGTTGTTGTTGGTGGTCCCGACGACGAGGTTGCATGCGGTGACGATTCCGTTCTCGTCGCAGGTGTAGTCGTGGGTCAGGGTTCCGCGGGGAGCCTCGACGCATCCGACTCCGCGTCCTCCGGGGACGAGGTCGGTCTGCTTGATGTCTCCCTTGAAGGCGTCCTTGTCCTCGCAGTCCTGCAGGCACTTCTCGGCGCAGCACAGGAGCTCGATGATCCTTGCCCAGTGGGTGACGAGGGTGTGCTGGCACGGGCCCTCGACGCCGGCGTCCTTGAGGATGCCGCGGTACTCGACGAGCGCGTCCTGGGCGAGAGGCGTGGGCATCGCTTTGGCAGTGTTCAGCCTGGACAGGGGGGTGGCCCTGTACAGCCCGCTGTCGGCGCCGTCGACCAGGCCCTTGTATCCGGGCTTCCTGAGGTAGGGGAACTTCTCGTACGACCAGGGCTCGACGGCCTCGGCGATGTGCTCGAGGTAGTCCTTGGGGTCGTAGAGGTCGTGCTCCTCTCCCTTGAGGCCGACGACCCTGACCTTTCCGTCGTGGATCTCGAACTCGCCCTTGCCGTTGACCAGCCCCATGTGGTAGGTCTCGTGGTAATAGAGGTCGGGGTTGAGCACGATATCCATGTACTCCTTGTTGGCGTAGACGACGTCCTTGAACACCTGGACGGAGGTCTTGGCGAACTCCAGCATGTCCTTGGCGTTGGCGACCATCTTCTGCCTCTCCTCCTCGCTGATGGGCTTGGAGACTCCTCCGGGGACTCCCATGACGGGGTGGGTGGCCTTTCCTCCGATGATCGTCTGGATCTCCTGGGCCTCGGCGCGGGCCTTGAGGACGGCCGCTCCGAGCTCGAGCCCGACGCGTCCGACGACTCCGAGGACGTTCCTCTCCGCCGCAGGGGCGGCAGGCCCGCACACGAAGTCGGGGGCGGCCAGGGCGTAGAAGTGCGCTATGTGGCTGTGGACGAAGTGCGCGTTGTAGAACGTGTCCCTGATGTGGTACGCGGTCTCGGTGGGCTTCGCGTTGAAGCATCCGTCGATGGCCTTGGTGGAGGCCAGGTGATGGGCTCCGGGGCAAACCCCGCAGAGCCTCGCGGTGATCTGGTTGAGCTCGGTGACCCTCCTTCCGATGCAGAACCTCTCGAACCCTCTGAGCTCGGGGACCTGCCAGTACGCGTTGAGGACGTCTCCCTTGTCGTCAAGGAAGATCTCGATCTTTCCGTGCCCCTCGAGACGGGTTATGGGGTCCACAGTGACACGGTTTCCGTTGACTTTCTTCTTGTCATCCCAAATGATAGGTGCTGCCATTTACTGACCTCCGGTCTCTTTGACGGCCTTCTTGATGAGGGCCTTTCCGAGAGTGAACGCGTAGAAGTACCCGAGGGGGTCCTTGATCTCGCTCACGATTTTCACGATCTTCTCCTCGTCGCAGATGGGGTCGTCGTCGAGGATGGGCAGGAGCGATGCGACTGCGGTGAACATGCTCGCTCCCTGCTCCTGGACGTCGGCGGTGGGGCCGTAGCATCCGCGGCAGGGCTGTCCGGCCTTGGTGCACCTGGCGCCGCATCCGCCGATGGTGGAGGGCCCGAGGCAGAGTATCCCCTGGTCCATCAGGCATATGCCGTCCTGGACGTTGACCTGGTAGGGCTCGAGGAACTCGGTGATCCTGGCGTTGGCCTTCTTCCTGGGGCACTCGTCGCACAGGGTCTTGGTGGTGATCCCGATGGTGGTTCCCTTGGGGGGCAGGGCGACTCCGGCGTATGCGAAGTCGGCGACGGCCTTCAGCATCTGGCTGATGGTCTCCTGCTGGGGAGGGCATCCGGGGACGAAGTAGTCCACGTCGACGACCTGGTCGAGGGTCTTGACGGTGTCGTAGAGGACGGGCAGGGTGAGCTCTCCCTCGGGCACCTTGCAGGACACCTTGGGGATTACGGGCGCGTCCTTGTGGTAGGTCTTCTGGAAGTCGGCGCTGGTGGGGGTCTTGGTGTAGACGTAGTTCAGGATCTCCTCCTTGCCGTCCGCGACCAGGTTGGCCAGGGCGGGGCTCCCGCCGAAGCAGGCGCAGGTCCCGTAGGCGACGACGATCTTGGACTTCTGCCTGAGCAGCTTGACCATGTGCTCGTTCTCGGAGTTCCTCACGGCTCCGGAGATGATGGAGACGGTGATCTCGCCGTCCTCCATGGCGGCGATGTCCTTCTCCTTCCCGTCGGCGGCGACAGGCCACATGACGATGTTGGCCATGTCTCCGACGGTGAGGATCCTCTCGTTGACGTCGAGGATGGACACGTCGCATCCTCCGCAGGCGGCGGCCCAGTAGATGGCGAGGTTGATCTTCCCGCCCTTGGGCGCTCCGGGGAGGAGCTCTCCGAGGTCGGCCTTCTGGAGCTCGTGGGTGACCTTCTCTCCGTCGTAGGCGGCGGCCTTGGCGGCGTCGGCGGCGCCCTTCACGGCCTTCTCGGCTTTGTTGGCGACGTTGGCGGCGACGTCCTCGACCTTCTCCTTCTTCTTGAACAGCTCGTCTAAGAAACCCATATCAGTTCGCCTCCTTCTGGAGAGGGGTAGGTCCGAGCGCCTTGACGACGTCTACGAACTCGGTCACGGTCTTCTGGAACTTCTCTCCCTCGGACGCGGAGACCCACTCGAGCTTGAGCCTCCTGGGGTCGAACCCGTACTGCTCGAGGACGAGCCTGAGAAGGGCGATCCTCCTCCTGGCCCTGTAGTTCCCTCCGATGTAGTGGCAGTCTCCGGGGTGGCATCCGAGCACCATCACGCCGTCCGCTCCTTTCGAGAAGGCCCTGAGGATGAACTCGGGGTCGACGCGCGCGGAGCACATGGTCCTGATGATACGGAAGTTGGTAGGCATCTGAAGCCTGGCGACTCCTGCTCCGTCGGCGCCCGCGTAAGAGCACCAGTTGCAGCAGAAGGTGACGATCCTAGGTTCGAAATCGGCCATCGTAATCACTCTCCTCCTACGGGGTAGTCGAGGCATGCGTCTATCTCGGCTATGATCTGCTTGGTCCTGAATCCTCTCTGCTCGAGGGCTCCGGACGGGCACGAGGCGACGCAGCATCCGCATCCCTTGCAGAGACCGGCGTTGACCTCGCTCTTCAGGGATCCGTCCTGCTGCTTCACGAGGGACACGGCGTTGTAGTCGCAGCATCCGACGCAGACTCCGCATCCGTCGCACAGGTTGGGATTGACTCCCGCGACGATTCCTTCGGAGATCAGCTTGTCCTTGGAGATGACGGTCAGCATCCTGGAAGCGGCTCCGGAGGCCTGGGCTATGCACTCGTCCATGAACTTGGGCCAGTGGGCGGCTCCGGCGACGTAGACTCCCTCGGTGGCGAAGTCGACCGGCCTGAGCTTCTGGTGGGCCTCGAAGTAGAACCCGTCCTTGGAGATGGGCACCTTGACCATCTTGGCGAGGTTCTCCTTGTTCTCTCTGTCGGGAGCGATACCGGTGGCGAGGACGACGGCGTCGACGGGGACCCCGACGGTCTCTCCGAGGGTGCAGTCGAATGCCTTGACGCACTTTCCGTCGTACGCGGGAAGGTCGTCGTTGACGGGGTACCTGAGGAACCTGACGCCGAGGCAGGAGGCCTTCTGGTAGAGCTCCTCGCGGAACCCGTAGGTCCTGATGTCCTTGTGGAAGATCGTGACGTTGGCCATGGGGTTGGCGAGCTTGATCTTGATCGCGATGCGCAGCGAGGAGGCGCAGCAGACGCGAGAGCAGTAGTGGACGTCATTGTTCCTGGAACCGACGCACTGGATGAACGCGATGTTCTGCGCATTGAGCTGGCCGGCGTCGAGCTTCGACTCCGCCTCGATCTGGGTCATGACCTTGGCGTCCTTTCCGTAGTTGTACTCGGTGGGCTTGTAGGGGGTCGCTCCGACGGCGAACAGGACTCCTCCGACGGGGTAGTCGTGTCCGTCGGACAGCCTCAGGGTGAAGTTCCCGACGAATCCGGGGATGTCCTTCACGGTGACGCCGGTGTGGACGGTGATCTTGGGGCACTTCTCGACTTTGGCGATGAGGCCCTTCAGGTAGTCCTTGACGGCGACTCCGTCCTCCTTGAAGTTGAAGTTGCGGGCGTATCCTCCCAGCTCCTTCTCCTTCTCGACGAGGTGGACGGGGTATCCCTGGGCGGCGATGTCCAGAGCTGCGTTCATTCCGGTGATTCCTCCTCCGATGACCGCGGCCGCGTTGGTCACGGGTATCTCGGATCCCACGAGAGGCTCGAGCAGGGCGGCCTTCGCGATGGCCATCCTGAGGAGGTCCTTCGCCTTGTTGGTGGCCGCGTCGGGCTCGTGCATGTGAATCCAGGAGCACTGGTCGCGGATGTTGGCCATGTTGAACAGGTATTTGTTCAGGCCTCCGTCCCTGCAGGCCTCCCTGAAGAGGGGCTCGTGGGTCCTGGGGGTGCACGACGCGACGACGACCCTGTTGAGGTCGTGCTCGGTGATGGCTTTTGAGATGGACTCGAGGCAGTCCTGGGCGCAGGCGTACTGGGACTCGTTCGCGATGACCACGTTGGGCAGGGTCTTGGCGTACTCGACGACCTCGGGGACCCTGACCACGGACCCGATGTTGATACCGCAGTGGCAGACCCAGACCCCGATGCGGGGCTCTTTGCCGACGACGTCCTTCTCGGCGGGGTACTTCTTGGGGGCGCAGGGCTCGAAGTCCTTCTTGACGATCCACGCCCCGGCCTTGGCGGAGGATCCGCACGCCTCTGCGACGGAGGTGGGGATGTCCTTGGGGGCGGCGAAGGCTCCGGTGACGAAGATTCCGGGCCTGGTGGTCTCGAGGGGCTTGTAGACGGAGGTCTTGCAGAACCCGTACTGGTTGAGCTCGATGCCCAGGGTCTTGGCGAACTCCTCGGCTCCCTCGGGAGGCGCGAGCCCGATGGACAGGACGACGATGTCGAAGGTCTCGGACACTCCGTTGTTCTGGTCGTCCGTGTAGTTGATGGTCAGGGACTTGTCGGGGTTCTCCTCGATGTTGGAGACGCGGGCGCCCCTGTGCATCTTGATCCCGTACTCGTCCTCTCCCCTGTGGATGTAGGCCTCGAACTCTTTTCCATAAGACCTGATGTCCATGAAGAATATGTCTTCCTGAAGGTCGCCGTGCTCTTTGGTGATCATCGCCTGCTTGGTAGCGTACATGCAGCAGACGGAGGAGCAGTACTTCTTCCAGCCTTTCTTCTCGGACCTGGATCCGCAGCACTGGATGTACGCGACCTTGGTGGGGTGCTCCTTGGTGTTGGGGTCGACCTTGAAGTAGGGTATGGTGATGTGTCCCTTGTCGGGTCCGGAGGCGCACATCATCCTCTCGTACTCGATCGCGGTGACGACGTTCTTGAACCTGCCGTAGCCGTACTCGGTGGCGACGTGGGCATCCCAGACCTTGAATCCGGGGGCTGCGATGATGGAGCCGACCTCGAGGACCTTCTCCTCGTCCTTGTCGTCGTAGTGGATGGCCCCTTTTCCGCAGGTCTTGGCGCAGTTTCCGCACTTGCCCTTGGTGAGCTTCATGCACACGTCCTTGTCGATGACGGCGACGCGGGGGACGGCCTGCGCGTGGGGTATGTAGATTGCTTTCCTGTTGACGAGTCCGAACTCGTACTTGTCAGGGATGTTCTTGACGGGACACTTGGCGATGCAGTCGCCGCATCCGGTACACTCGCTCGGGTTGACGTACCTGGCTTTCTTGAGGACGGTGACCTTGAAGTCGCCCGCCTCTCCATCGACCTTCAGGACCTCGTGGTAGGTCAGAACATCGATGTTGGGATGTCCGCCACAGTCCGCCATCTTAGGCGAAAGGATGCATGCGGAACAGTCGTTCGTAGGGAAGGTCTTGTCCAGACGGCACATCACTCCACCGATGGTAGGATCTCTCTCTACCAAGTAGACATGAATTCCGCGGTCTGCAAGATCCAACGACGCCTGGATTCCAGCGATTCCTCCACCGATAACCAATGCCGATTTGCTCAAATCATTGCCTCCGTATACCAACTGGTGTTTGGAACAATTAGGGGGAATGGATACGGCCTAATAAGCGCTATGCAACTGTCTTTTTATAGAAGAAGTTACACATTTTTGTGAAAACCAATTTTATTTTATTTAGGTTAGGCTAAAAAATAAGCATAGCCAGACGTTTTTTACAACAGTTTTTGTTGTAGAATCTTAAAGGATAATGCTACAATTTATTTTGTATAAATTTTGCGCTTGACAACTGTCAAAGAATCAACGAAATATGGACTGTTCGCAGATGCTGGAAACGTGTTCTTAAATACCAGAATCTGCAGACTAGCGCCGTCCTCGGACCTCTGGCCTACGTCCGCATTGGATGGACGGCCATCCAAGCATATGGTAGCAACAATAACAAATTCGTAATATTTTTCCGAAAATGACGGCCGGTTCGAGAAAAGCACGGGAATCTACCTAAAAAGCGGATGCATGCCTCGGCAACGGTTATAACCGAGGAGCGGCTGAGCCGGACCCATGGTCGTGAAGTCAGTCCGCGGAAGGCGCCGCTACATCTCGTTCCAAGTGCCGGCAGGGACGACGCGCGATGCCATCTCCGCCGCCGTCGACGCCGCCGACCCGAGGCCGGAGAGCTTCAAGGCGATAACCTGCTCGGGCGGGAAGGTCGTGGTCAGGTGCTCCCCCTCCGACCGCGACGCCGTCGTCGGCATCGTCTGCTCCCTCGGGCCGGAGGCTCGCTCGCTCAAGACCTCTGGGACCCTCCGCACCCTGCGCGATTCCGACCCCGATCTGAGGGTTCCGCGCAAGAAGAAGCGCCGAGACGCCTGTGCTAAACGTCTTTATACTGCTCTATCTTACCCGCAACCGTTAAAATAAGGAGCAGAGAAAATGCAACCCGGACAGATGGCATATGACAAGGGAATCAGCGTATTCTCCCCCGACGGAAGGCTCTTCCAGGTGGAGTACGCCCGCGAGGCCGTAAAGAAGGGATCCACTACCATCGGTGTGAAGTACAAGGGCGGGGTCGCCCTCATCGTCGACAGGAGGTCCATCAACAAGCTCATCGAGCCCAAGTCGACCGAGAAGATCCATCAGATAGACGATTACATCGGGTGCGCCACGTCCGGCCTCGTCGCTGACGCCAGGGTGCTCGTGGACGAGGCCAGGAAGGCCGCCCAGGTCCACAAGGTCAACTACGGGGAGAACATATCTGTCGAGATGCTCGTGAAGAAGGTCTGCGACCACAAGCAGAACTACACCCAGTACGGGGGCGCCCGCCCGTTCGGCACCGCCCTCCTGGTGGCGGGGTCCGACGACCTTGGCACCCACCTCTTCGAGACCGACCCCTCCGGAGCCCTCATCGCGTACAAAGCGACCTGCATAGGCATCGGCCGCAACGCCGCGATAGAGGCCCTCGAGAAGGGTTTCGAGGACGGCATGAGCTACGGGGACGCCATGAAGGTCGGCCTCAAGGCCCTGGAAGCCGCGATAGAGGAGAGCCCTAAGGCGGAGTCGGTCGAGATCGGCATCGCCGAGGAAGGCAAGAAGTTCAGGAGGCTCAGCGAGGCCGAGATCTCCGAGCTCATCGGCAGCGCCTGAAGGTTCGGCCGATGGTCAGCCTAGACGACGCGATAACCGCCAAGCTGGAGTCCCACGGCGAGACGTTCGAGATACTCCTCGACCCCAAGGTAGTGGACCTGATAAAGCAGGGGAAGGAGTTCGACATCGTCGAGTACATGGCGGTCGAGGACGTCTTCAAGAACGCCAGCAAGGGCACCAAGCCCGCCGAGGACAAGATCAAGGAGGCGTTCGGGACCGACGACGTCGCCGAGATCGCCAGGAAGATCGTGGAGAAGGGCGAGATCCAGATAACCGCAGAGCAGCGCAAGGAGATGCTCGAGGCCAAGAGGCAGCAGGTCATCGCGTACATCGCCGCCAACGCCATAAACCCGCAGACGCACTCGCCCCACCCGCCGCTGAGGATACAGCTGGCCCTGGAGGAGGCCAAGTTCCACGTGGACCCGTTCAAGCCCCTCCAGAAGGAGATAGACGAGGCCATGAAGCTGCTGAGGCCCCTGCTGCCCATAAGGTTCGAGAAGAGCCGCATAGCGATCAAGCTCAACGGCTCCGACTACGGGCGCTGCTACGACGACCTGGTGCGCTACGGCATGGTCGAGAGGGAGGAGTGGACCGCCGACGGCTCGTGGATAGGGCTGATGGAGATCCCCGGCGGGATGATAAACGAGATCACGGACAAGCTGAAGCACAAGACCAAGGGCACGGCGTCCGTGAAACTCATTAAATGACTTTCGAGAGTGATACAAGATGGAAAGAAGAAACGCCAGGCAGACGCGCGAGATTGTCGTCCCCGGCGACGTCCTCGACGGGTCCGGAATGAAGCCCGGAGAGAACGCGTACCTCATGGACGGCAAGGTCCGCGCCAGCGTCATGGGCGTCAGGAACGTCTTCCAGAACACGGTCGGCGTCATCCCGTTCAGGGGATGCTACATGCCGACCTCTGGGGACACCGTGATCGGGGTGATCGTGGACATAGGGCCTTCCAACTGGCTCGTGGACATCGGAGCGCCCTACCCTGCGCCCCTGCATGTGAACGAGGTCCCCTGGAAGGTCGAGTTCGGGGACACGTCCAGGTACCTCGGCATGGGCCAGGTGGTCCTGCTGAAGGTGCTGTCCGTGGACGAGAGCAAGAAGATAAACGTGACCATGAAGGACTCGGGCCTCAGGAGGATCGAGGGCGGGAGGCTGGTGAAGATCTCCCACTCCAAGGTCTCCAGGATAATAGGGAAGAGCGGGTCCATGATCTCGATGCTGAAGAACATGACCGACTGCCGCATCACCGTCGGGCAGAACGGCATGATATGGATTGACGGCGAGGACAGGAACGCCGACGTCGCCACCCAGGCGGTGAAGATGATAGAGGCCCAGGCGCAGTCTGGCAGCCTGACCGACAGGGTCAGGGCATTCATCGAGGAGAAGCTCCCCCGCGAGGAGGACGAGTACGAAGAGGAGGACGATTGACGATGAGCGGACATACAGACATGACGCTGGTTGACGAGGAAGGGATGAGGATCGACGGGAGGACCGCCGAGCAGCACAGGCCCATCAAGATAGAGGCGGGCGTGCTCAACAACGCCGACGGCTCAGCCTACGTGGAGATAGGGAAGAACAAGGTCCTTGCGGCCGTATACGGGCCCAGGGAGTGCCACCCCAGGCACCTGCAGGACCCCACCAAGGCGATCATCCAGTGCAAGTACAACATGCAGGCCTTCTCCGTCAGCGACAGGAAGAGGCCCGGGCCCGACAGGAGGTCCGTGGAGATATCCAAGATAATATCGGAGGCGCTGGAGAAGGTGGTCCTCACCGAGCTCTACCCCCGCGCGTCCATAGACGTGTACATAGAGATACTGCAGGCCAACGCGGGAACCAGGTGCGCCGGGCTCACCGCCGCCTCGGTGGCCCTCGCGGACGCAGGCATCCCCATGAGGGACATCGTCCCCGCCATAGCCGCCGGGAAGGCCGACGGGCACGTGCTCCTGGACCTCAACAAGGAGGAGGACAACTACGGCCAGGCCGACGTGCCGATAGCCATAGTCCCGTCCACGGACGAGATAGTCCTGCTGCAGATGGACGGGAACATGACCCGCGAGGAGTTCGACCACGCCATAGAGCTGGCGGTCAACGCTTGCCACGAGGTTTACGACATCCAGAAGGACGCCCTGAAGAGGCGCTACTCCAAGTCAAAGGAGGCAGAGAACGATGAGCAGTGAGATAATGTCCGACATCAAGCGCGACCACATCGTAAAGCTCCTCGAGGAGGGGAAGAGGGAGGACGGCCGCGGCATAGAGGACTTCAGGAAGATACAGGTCGAGACCAACTGCATCGAGAGCGCGGACGGATCCGCCAGGGTGAAGATAGGGAAGACCGAGGTCATCGCGGGAGTGAAGATCATCCCCGGGACCCCCTTCGCGGACACCCCCAACATCGGCGTGCTGACCACCGGGGCGGAGCTCATACCCATGGCCCACGCCTCGTTCGAGTCCGGCCCGCCCGGGGAGGACGCCATCGAGCTGGCGCGCGTGGTGGACCGCGGCATTCGCGAGTCCGGGATGGTGGACGTGGAGGCCCTGTGCATCACCCCCGGCGCGGAGGTGTGGATGTGCTTCATCGACATCTACGCCCTCGACTACGACGGCAACCTGTTCGACGCCTCCAACCTGGCCGCCGTGTGCGCGCTCAAGACGGCCGTCATCCCCGGGGAGCAGTACGGCAAAGGGGAGAACAAGCCTCTGCCCATAACCTGCGTGCCGGTGTCGGTCACCGAGGTCAAAGTAGGAAACACTTTAATAGTAGACCCAAATTTCGACGAAGAGCAGATTTCATCCGCCCGCCTGACTGTCACAACCGACGACAACGGCAACTTCAGGGCAATGCAGAAAGGCGGCTGCGGCTCGATCACCCTTGACGAGCTCAGCCTGTGCCTGGACAGGGCCGTGGAGAAAGGCGCGGAGATCAGAAAAATCATCGGGTGATCACGATGTCCAAGAGAACAGTCAAGGTTGGAAGCGCCGGAAGGTTCGGCGCAAGGTACGGCGTCATCGTACGCAACAGGATAAAAACGATCGAGGCCCAGCAGAAGAAGAGGCACGAGTGCCCCGTCTGCCACCACGACTCCGTGAGGAGGGTGAGCTCCGGCATCTGGTTCTGCAAGCGCTGCGAGACCAAGTTCGCCGCGGAAGCCTACAGCCCCGTCACGAAGAAAGAGCTGTCGCAGGTCTCCGAGCAGTGAGCGGGTGGTCCGATTGTACAGATGCGCGAAATGCAAGGAGCCCGTGAGGAACGACCCCAAGTCCCTGGGGCTCCAGTGCGAGAAGTGCGGGTCGAAGATATTCTTCAAGGACAGGCCGTCCACGAAGAAGACCCTCTATTCCGACTGAGCATGCTGAGCGCGACCCTGAAGACGGACGGGGACCCGGACGTGGTCTCGTCGTCCATCGGGCCGGAGGCGGGGAGGGAGCTCCCGCGCACCCGGGCCACGGTCAGGAGGGAAGGGGACGCCACGGCGGTGGAGATCGTCGCCGAGGACTCCTCCTCCATGAGGGCCGCGCTGAACTCCTATCTGGAGTGCATCAGGATAATCGAGGACGTACGCAGAATAGCGGAGGTCAAGCCATGAACGGGATCAGCCCCCAGTTACAGAACCAGATTACGCAGTTCCAGCAGGTGCAGCAGCAGCTCCAGGCCGTCTCCTCCCAGAGGACGCAGATGGACACCCAGAAGCGCGAGATGGAGAGGACCCTCGAGGAGCTCGGAAGGAGCACCGGCGCGGTCTACAAGTCGGCCGGCACGCTCATGATAAAGGTCGACGACGTCGAGGCCTTGAAGGCGGAGCTCCAGGAGTCCATCGAGCTGATGGACGTCAGGATAGGCTCCCTCTCCCGCCAGGAGAGCAGCCTGAAGGAGAGGTTCCTCTCCCTGCAGAGCGCCATCAACGCCGCGATGGGCAAAGGCCAGCAGTAAACTTCATTCTCGCGCCCCTGCGACGGCGGGGGCAACCCTTTATCTGTCCGCTCGCCGGTCGTTCCAGCATGGGCAGGGATTCCGCGCTCAGGCCCATCCCGATAGGCGTGGACGACTTCAAGAAGATGCGCGACGGCGGGTACTTCTACGTGGACAAGACGATGCTGATAGCCGACGTCCTGTCCAGCGGGTCCGAGGTCCAGCTCTTCACCCGACCCAGACGCTTCGGAAAGTCGCTGAGCCTGTCCATGCTGGATGCGTACTTGAACTTGGAGTTCGGGGGGGGGGGAACAGATGGTTCGAAGGGCTAAGTACAGAGGATTCTCCCTCCCCATCCCGAACCGGGAGATGTACCAGGTGTTCTACAGAACGATGATGAGCCATCTCAGAAGCACTTCTACCCTGCAGTTCGGGAGGCTTTTCGATGCCTTGGAGACCGGAGACGCCCTTGGAGTCGAGAAGAACCTGTACTCCATCCTCTCCGAGAACTTCAAGTCGATGCAGCTGAAGGACGAGGGCGATTACCATCTGATCGTCGCCGCCGGAGCTATGAGCAGGCTGGGAAGATACAAGATCAGCGTCGAAGAGGAGACGGGAAACGGCCGTACGGACATGATCTTCGTCCCCAACTATCCTGGCCTGCCGAACATAGTCGTGGAGTTCAAGAGGACCGCCTCCGAAGACCCGCGCGCCTGGGAGAAGGAGGCCGCCGAGGGCCTGGAGCAGATGAGGAGGAAGGAATGCTTCCACGGCCTCAAAGAAAGGACACTCCTGTACGGAGCCTGCTTCCGCAACAAGAAAGCGAAGGCCCTGATGGAGATGACACTCCGATCCAACCAGTGATGCTGCCACGGGCCGAGGAGGCCATCAACCGCCTCCCAGAGGCGCGTGGCGTCCTTTCCCTCATCGTGCGCCAAGGGGTCGGGATGCGCGGACCCTCTCTGACACGGCCTTGGCCTCCTTGTTGCGGAAGCATATGCCGTACAGGATGGTCCTGCCTTTCATGCCGTCATGGTACCCCTTCTCCTTTATCTGCCACAGCCCCTCCTCCGCTCCAGCCAGGAGGTCCTCGCCCGGCTTCGCCCTCTTGAACTCCACCACGATGTTCGGGCGGCGGCCGGAATTCCTCTCCATGATTAGATCCGCCCTGCCGTTCCCGGCCTCCTCCTCCATGCGGACCCTGTAGGACCCCAGCATGGCCATGGCCGCTCCGGCGACCAGCAGCTGATAGTCCCCCTCGTCCTTGAGCTGGAATGACTTGGCGTTGCCGGCCAGGATGGAGTACGCGTTCTCCTCTATCGCGCCTATGTCTCCCTTCTCCAGCCCTTGGAACAGCAGCCTGAACTGAGACTGCACGTCCGTGTACGCCCTGTCCAGCAAAGCGTCGCGGAACACGCTGAACACCTCCCTGTTGGGAACGGACAGCCTGTGGCCACCTTTGCAAGCCACCGCGTTGAGGTACCCCGACATCGCCATGACCGAGTAGATGGAATCCTTCCGGCTGAGGAGCCCCCTGACCGGGACGGCAGGCTCGACCCTCTTCGTCACCGACCCGCCGGAGCCGAGGGCTGCCAACTCGTCCAGGGTGTCCTGGCCGGCGAGGTCCACGAGGTTGCCGATGATGTCGTTGCTGCTGGTGTTCGCCCAATATACGTCGGGCCTGCATCCGCGGTCTACATAGTTCAATATGCTCCACGGATTGTACACGTCCGTGCTCCCGAACCTGTACCCGTCGTACCATCCTCTGCACTCGTCGAACTTCTCGGGATGGCCTGCCTCGTCGAGCACGTCTTTGACGTCCTTTCTGGTGAAGCCGAAGCATTCGGAGAAGTCTTCGGACAGGATGTTGTTCACATACAGGTTGTTCAGTCCGGAGAAGATGCTCTCCTTGGCGATCTGCATGACCCCGGTGACCACGGCGAAGCTAATGTGGGCGTTGTCTTTCAAGGTGGCGGTATAGAAGCTGCGCAGGAATTCCGCTATCTCGTCGAAGGCGTCCTTGTCCATGGAGCTGTTTATCGGGCTGTCGTACTCGTCTATCAGGACTATGGGGCTCACGCCATGGTGGGCTTCCAGCATGGCGCAAAGCATCGACACGGAGCATATGGCGTGATTCCTGTCGAACTGCGAGGCGCTCGTCTCCAGATACTCCTTGCGAAGGACGCCGTCGATGCGGTCGCTGTCCCTCAGATACCCGAAGTCCATGTAGGCGGAGGCTATCTTTCCCCTCAGCTCTTCGAAGAAGTACTCGAACCTGGATGTCGACAGCCCTCCCAGGCTGATCCTCACCACGGGGTATGCGCTCTTGTGCCTCGCCGCGTCCTCCGCACCGTCCACAGCCAGGCCTTCGAACCATGCGTTCCCCTTGTATCTGAGGTTGAAGAACGCGTCCATCATAGAGAGGTTCAGGGTCTTTCCGAACCTCCTCGGACGGGTGAACAGGAGTACCCCCTTCCCGCTGTTCCGAAGAACCTCCGGTATCAGGCCCGTCTTGTCCACGTACAGGAGGCCCATGTCGCGGATCCTCTTGAAATCGTCCCTCCCTATGGGCGCCCCTCTCATGTCCTCGCCATCGTCCTGTTCCATGATAGCGTTTCCGCATCTTCGTTCATATAGCCGCGGCGTGCGTGCACGGCATTCAGCGATCGCGACCGCAACCATAACATACCGTCCGCAGGATTACGGCGCATGACAGACGCCCTCGTACTGAACGACGTGCACAAGTCGTACGGCAACAGGGAGGCGGTCCACGGGATAACGCTGAGCGTGAGGGAGGGCGAGATATTCGGCCTTCTGGGACATAACGGCGCAGGGAAGACCACCACCCTGAGGATGATATCGACGCTGCTGCAGATAACGTCCGGGTCCATACAGGTGTACGGATACGACGTGGCCACGCAGCCGGAGAAGGTCAGAGAGGTCATAAGCTACCTCCCGGAGGACGCAGGGGCCTACAAGGACCTGACCGGCAGGGCGTACCTCGAGTTCATATCCAAGTTCTACACCACCGGCGAGGAGCAGAAGGAGATGGTCCGCAGAGGGATCGAGCTGGCCGACCTCGGCGACAGGATCGACTCCAAGGTGGACACCTACAGCAAGGGGATGATGCGCAGGCTCCTCATAGCCAGGGCGGTAATGCCATCGCCGAAGCTCGCGATAATGGACGAGGTGACCTCCGGGCTGGACGTGATAAACGCGTACGAGATCAGGGAGGTCATCCGCTCCATAGCCAGGAACGGAGTGACGGTGATAATGTCGTCGCACAACATGTTCGAAGTGGAGATGCTCTGCGACAGGGTGGGGATGATCGACCAGGGCAACCTGATCCTCCTGGGCACCCCGGAGGAGCTGAAGGAGAGGTTCGGGGCCAAGAACCTGGAAGAGGTGTTCGTCAGGGCGGTGAGGGGGTCATGAGCCATCTCACGAACATAGTCAGGAAGGAGCTGAAGGAGCTCCTCACCCCCGGGTCGGTGCTCTCGGTTATGGCGATGGTGGTCCTGTTCGCCATGCTGGGAGGGCTGGTCGGCGGGGAGGTGGAGAAGGCCAAGGTGCTGCCGGCGATCGCCCTGGTGGACGACGCCAACGGCGAGACGACCCTGCCGGACGGCACCCACTGGAGCCTCTACAGCACGGTCGCGAAAATCTACTCCGGGTCCATACCCGAGGGGAAGAGCATAGACGACTACGTGGTCAGGCTGACGTCCACAGACCTGCCGGACGGGAGCCTGGACCGCGCGGCCCTCCAGGCGAAGATTCAGGAGAAGGGGATAAACAGCGCCATAATAGTGCCGGACGAGTTCTCAGAGCTGATCCAAGGCAAGAAGCAGGCGTACCTGGAGCAGATGTACCTGTACGAGGCGGAAGGCATGTTCGGGTCCTCCCCGAGCATAATGGCCTCCACCGTGGTGGGCTCGCTCGGGACCAGCCTGTCGTACTCGCTCCTGGTCGGAGTGGTCGGGGCGGAAGACTACGGGTTCTACTCCTCGCCGATAAAGACCGGTTCGGGGACGATGGTCAACGGGAAGTACGTCGAGGACGTGACCCCGTCGGAGATCTCCAGCCAGGTGTCCAGCCAGACGATGATGGTCCCGATAGTCATAATGATCATAATCATGATGGTCGGCAGCATAGTGATAAGCTCCATGGGCTCCGAGAAGGAGAACAAGACGCTGGAGACGCTGCTGACGCTGCCCATAAAGAGGACGACGATAGTCACCGGGAAGATCGTGGCGGCGGCGATTGTCGGGCTGGTGTACGGCCTGGCCTACATGGTCGGGATGAGCTTCTACATGAACGCACTGACGTCGGAGATCACCTCGGGAGTGAAGCTGGAGGACGTGGGTCTGGGGTTCGACGGGCCGGACTACGCGTTACTGCTGCTGTCCATGTTCTTGTCTATCGTCTGCGCACTGGGGATATGCATGATCCTGGGGGCGTTCGCGAAGAACTACAAGTCCGCCCAGACTATGACCATGCCCCTGAGCATACTGGCGATGATACCAGCTTTCGTGATAATGTTCTCCGGATGGTACGGGTCCTCGCCGATCATCCAAGGGATCCTGTTCGCGATACCGTTCTCGCACCCGATGATCGCGATGCAGGCGCTGATGTACAACGACTACACCCTGGTGCTGTCGGGGATAGCGTACATGGCGGCGTTCGCGGTCGTGGCGATAATGGTCACCGTGAGGCTGTACAGCTCGGACATACTGATAACCGGGCTGGGGCAGAACAGGACCTACCAGAGGCTGACGGGAAAGAAGAGGTGAGAGGACGGGAGGTCGGGGCGACTTCTCCACGACGGCCCTGGCCCCCTTGTACCTGAAGCTTAACCCGTACAACAGGGCCTTCCCCTTCAAGCCGTGGTGGTACCTCTTCCCCTTCGCCTGCTCCAGGCCCTTCCGGGCCTCTTCCAGCAGGTCCTCCCCGGGCTTCGCCCTCTTGAACTCGACGAGGGACGTTCGGGTGCCTTCCGGAGGCCCACTCCATTATCTTGTCTGCCCTGCCATCGCCGGCCTCGTCCTCGATGCGGACCCTGTAGCACCCGAGGGGCGCCATCACTCTTGAAGCCGTCGAGGAAAGGGTTCAACCCGAACCTCTCGAACCCGGCCCTCACCATCTGGGCGCATCCCAAAGGAACGATTATATGCTCTCTACAGCCACCGCCATCCATCTTGAATGTCGTCTGTTTCATAGGCTCGAGGCGCTTTCTGCTTTAGCGTTGTTCGCCCACAGATCTTCGGCCGATGCCGCACATGTCCACTCTATGGACCTGCCGTTTTGTATATGCGCGCGCATAATCACGCGCGCGAGGATGTCGAAATCAAAATCATACCCAATTTCTGTGCATGCTAAGTAATCGCGATCCTGTTCTCTGACCTATTATCAATATGCTGGCTAGGGCTGGAGCGAGGTGTTGTATACTATTACTTACATATAGATTATGTTAGGTAATAACATGGTCAGACCGAGGGAAGGGGACGGCATCAAGCGCACGATCGTGAGAAGAGGCGACAAATACTACGCATACGAGGTCACTTCGGTCATGGAGAACGGCAAG
>JAFYAH010000002.1 GCA_017540825.1 Candidatus Methanomethylophilaceae archaeon
CGGTCCGTTTGGCCCCACCTTTCTTGCCATTTAATTACCCTATATTATATAGTATGTGGTAATAGAATATAAAGATTAGCCAGATCAACTTCAGACCGTCAAAATCGGCTCGGATTACCGCATAAAAAATAATTTCGGTTTACAGGAACATTTTGGACGGCTATGCCCGTACGTTCTATGTTCAATTCTAGTTTCTTAAATTCGTGAGCTTCATGGAACCGAGGTGTTCAGGAACAACCAGGAGTTCTACAAGGCCCCGCTGTTCTGCCTCATGGACGTGTACAAGGATATGGAGATCCAGATCTACATGATGGTGGCTTTACAGGCCTCCTCTTTCCGCGTGCGTTCGTCATTCGACGAGGAGATCGACAGCATCAGGAGAGAGCTGGAAAGGAACGGCAGTCAGAAAGGAATGGTCCCCACTCCCTGATTTGTTGACGCGCTGGCCGTTGGGGAAGCGGGGACCATGTTCACTTCCTCCTGGTGAGATCGTACTGGTAGGCGTACATCCTGGACAGCGCGGCGCCCATGTCGTCGAGGTCTATGCCTAGGTAGCGGATCGTCGTTTTGACGTCCTCGTGGCCGAGCAGCTTCGCTATGGTCTCGATCGGTATGCCGGCACGATATGCGGTGCGGCCGAAGGTCCTGCGGAGGGTGTGGTTGGAGAAGCGGAACCCGAGACGCTCGGACAGCTTGTGCATGACCGCGCGGTCGATGCTGTGCCCCCGGTCGGTGTAGGGCGCGGCCGTGGGATTCTTGTTGTAGTGGCACCAGAACAGGAGCTCGTCCGGGTCCCTCCACGTGGGGTCGTAGGCGTGCATCCTGGCGACCATGGACCCGCGCTCCTCGTACCATCTCTGGAGGACCTGCTAGGTGAGGGGATGGAAGGGGACGGTCCTCCACTTGCCGTCGCCCCTGCCCTTTCCGCGGACCGAGACGTAGCACTTCTCCGGTACGTCGCTGCAGTGTATGTCCATCCTCCTGAGGCGGATGACCTCGACCACTCTCATCCCGAGGCAGAGCTCCAGATGGACCACTATGTCCTCGAGGGGGGTCTTCTCGCAGGCCATGAGGATGTCGCGCTCCTCGTCGGAGAGCCAGTTGACGTTGGGGCGGTCGTCCTGTCCGAAGTCTATGCCCATGTCCTCAATCACGCTGTTCTTGAAGTAGCGGAGGTACCGGCCGAGGATGTGCTTGTACCAGTCCTTGGTGGAGACCGCGAGGCCCTGGGAGTTCCAGGTATCCACGATGAACTGTATCGTCTCCTCGTCGTACTCCCTGGGGTTGTCGTTGTAGCCGTTCTCCCTGACGAGGGTGTTGATGTTGTAGAGCACGGCGGCGTACTTGTTCCTGGTCTCCTCCTTCGACTTCCTGTAGGTGTGGTCCAGGTGCTCCTTTATGCAGCTCAGGCCCGAGAAGTTCCCTTTGGCCATGCTCGCTCCTCCCCGCCCGAGGGCCATTCGACGGCCAATTTCTCGTTCAAACCGGGGTTCTCGAAGAACCCCGATGGATCAGGACCTCCCTTGAGTTCCGATGTATTGTCAATAATGCCAATTACATTCATAATTGGCAATAGTGCCAAATATCTATTTTATACTTTTGGCATCATTGCCATTATTGGGAGAACATGGTTCAGATTGGAAAGAATGTCAAATATGACGACTACGGAAGAGTGACGATTCCGGCGCAACTGGCCGAGATGCTCAATCTAGTGAAGGGCCATGATGAGGTATGGTGGAACGTCGTGAACGGAAACGTATGTCTCATGAAAGTCACTAAGTCTTACAGCGGCTTCGACTTCGAAGTAAAGGAGATACAAGAGAATCTAAGGGAGTATGAAAAACGCTACTTGGATGAATACGATCCGACAAGCGAACTCTCCATGGAGGAGCTCGAAGAAAGGGCTCGCCAGGAATATCTGCGCGACAAGGCAGAGAGAGAAGCTTTCGTGAAGAGCAAAAAGAGTTGAAACTGGCCGAAGCGAAGGCGAAACTTCGCTTCGGCAACCACAAATGAAAAGCAAAAATCACGTTAGAACTGTAAGCGGAAAACCTAGTGCTACTTCTGGTGGCATCTTAGGTTAAGGTTTCCCTTCGGAAACCCTCCGTATATATGCACGCGGTGCGTTATGCTCAGCATGAGCACCACTGTCAACGTCAACATGCGCGTATGCGACAAGACCTGCAGAATCACCGCTACCCACCGCGAGGGCGGGGACGACATCGTCATCGTCTCCAACTGCGACAAGCTCCAGCAGCTCGGCGACGCCCTGAAGGACGGTGTGTCCTCTGACGACATCCTCGACATCTACAACGGGAAGATCATGACCCCCGAGGTCCGCGGCAACGTGTGCTATGAATGCCTTGCCATGCCGGCCGTGTTCAACGCCTGCTGGCTGGAGGAGGGCATGATTTCCAAGGGCCTGGCGAAGAGGTGCGGCAACAATTCCGTCGACTTCGACGAGGTCTGACCCTTTCCAGGGGACGTGCGCGTACAGGCACAACAGATGAAACCTAGTGCTAAAATTGATTTCATCTAAGGGTGTATTCATCTGAGATGCTTGTTAATTGTATCCTGGATGTAGGTGTCCTTCAGCCAGAATGAGAGTTTCTTGACTTTACGGCCCTTATACATAGCCAAATCAGAACTATCACGTGCATGCGGCCTGACATGCGCAATCGGATTGCCAGACATTCCGATGAAATTGTCGAAATCGTTCTTGAGAACCTTGCTCTTAGTATCCGACCACACAGATTCTATCACAGGCATGTCCTCGTCGGGAATGGTCCAAAAGAACGCCCCCTTGAATACAAGATCCTTACGAGATTGGGATTTAGGATTGTCAGTGAACGAGAACACCGTACTGAAGAACTCATGGTCAAGCTGATCGAAGAAATCGCTATCCTCCCAGTCTTGCTCAACGAGGCCATCGAACCTGATGTAGGGGAATGACATACTTTCCTTTGGCTTGCCATTCTTATATGTGCGAATAGTCTTGAACAGGATGCCAGCTTCCTCGAATTCTTTGATGTGCTTCTTGCCAATGACCCCGGCCATGGCCAGGGACAACGTGCTGTAATACTGCTTGCTTCCATCATCGATGGAAATATCCAATGCTGATTCAATTTCGCGGCAGGTCATTCCTTTGAATCTGCTGTAATAGTTGACGACATGCTCCTCGAACGTCTCCTCCGGAGACCAATTGCCGTGCAGAATGGACGTGGTGTCATCATTGATAATCGCTGCCAGAGTTTCGTTTATGTCCGCATGGCTATGGTACAGCTCGGTCATGAAAGAGGCCTTGAAGGAAAGAGCACGCTGCTTGGCTGGCTCCAAGGAGAACGGCTGGGAACGCATGTCCTTGCCATGACCTGCACCCTTGGTGCAGGCCGCAAGGTACTTGGTATGCCTTTCCGAAAGGAGATGGGCCTCTCCGCGCATAACGTACCCCTCGATTACCGACCAATCCTCGCGGATCATACGGAGCTCCTCGGGAGTGGGCTTCCAGTCAACGACCTTCAGGAATTCATAGTCGTAGATGTCGGTGTTTTCCTCCCAGAGGTAGAATACGATGAGGATGTGTGAATCCTTGTCGAGGAAAATGTCGAAATGCCTCGTAGGGACCTCGTCGTAATTGATGATGCCGAGGATGAGCCTCTCCTTAGAAACGAGGCCCTTGGAGGTCTTTTTCATGGGGGTGACCTTCAATTCAATCCCCGCATCTTGAAAGTCCGGAAGAGGGGAGCTGTTGTTTTCAATTAAGAAGTAGCCCTCCTCCACAATCTGGCCGAAATACCCCTTTGTATTGACGCCTCCGACAATGTGTTCGCCGAACTCTATGAGGCCGTTCAAGCTGTTCCCGGTGAGCTTGGCAGCATGAAGCAGGATTGACTTCTCATCGGTCTTATCATACGGCAGATAGGGGTCTATTTTTTTCTGCACCACGCCAGCGCGAATCACAGTAAATGTACATAAATGGGATGCGATCCAAACCTTTAAGAAACAGGTAAGATATGGCGAATCGAGATGGGAGAGATAAAGGTCGTCGAACTGTTCGCAGGAGTCGGAGGATTGAGAGTCGGTCTCGAAAGGGCCTCTCCGGACTTCAAAACCATATGGGCAAACCAATGGGAACCGGGAAAGAAGAATCAGTTCGCATTCGATTGCTACAGTAAGCATTTCGGAAATACCGGTTCCATCAACATCAACGACGATATCGCCAAGGTGAAGGACCAGGTCCCCGAGCATGACCTTCTTGTCGGAGGTTTCCCATGCCAAGATTACTCAGTTGCAGCCACCAAGGCCAAGGGGATAGAGGGAAAGAAAGGCGTGCTGTGGTGGAGCATCCACGATATAATCAAAAACAAGCATCCAAAATACGTCATTCTGGAGAACGTGGACAGGCTTGTCAGATCCCCTGTAAAGCAAAGGGGTCGCGACTTCGGAGTCATACTCAGATGCCTGGCTGATGAAGGCTATTACGTGGAATGGCGCATAGTGAATGCCGCAGAGTACGGTTTCCAACAGAGGCGCCGCCGTACATTCATATTCGCATGCAAGTCGGACGTCCCATTCGCCAAAACATACGAATCTGATTATTTCGAGAACATAATCAGGAGCAAGGGCTTTTTTGCAAGAGCGTTCCCGGTTACTGACAAGGTGTTCTCCAGCAAAGTCAACAAGTTCTCGATGGGCAAATGCAATTACACCACCCTGGTGGAGGTCTCGGATAATTTCGCAGAGGATTTCTACCGTGCTGGTGTGATGGTCGGCTACGATGTGTATACCAGAGAAGTGGAGCCGAAATCTCCGGACACCCAGATTACACTGAGGGACATTCTCGAGAAAGATGTGGACGAGAAGTACTACAAAATCGATATCGAGAAATGGCAGTACATGAAGGGTGCGAAGAAAGCTCTCCGCACCAGGAAGGACGGTAGCACCTACCATTATTCGGAAGGAGCCATACCGTTCCCCGACATTTTGGACAGGCCGGGCCGCACTATGCTTACCAGCGAGGGGACAGTGAACCGTTCGAGCCATTTGATTGAGGATCCGCAGACTAAGAGGATGAGAATCCTTACGCCGATTGAATGCGAACGCCTCAACGGATTTCCCGATGATTGGACCAACACAGGAATGACTGAACGTCAGAGGTATTTCACCATGGGGAATGCCCTCGTGGTCCAGCTCATAGAACGCATGGGTTCTACACTCATTAACGAAGTTATCAACTGAATTCAAATCGCAATTCAGCAACCGATGATGCCCGGGTTTTAACTCCGGCTATCTTTATCGAGTCGGCGCCCGCCCCGGGGCTCGCTACGCTCGCCCGGGCCGTCCGCTGCCGTCCAAGGGCCCCATCGGATGGGATGGGGAAGCGCGTCCGCGCGCCGGCGCCCCTGGCCCTGCGGGCAGGCGGGGCTTCCTCCGCGCGTCCGCGATTGACAATTGCGAAGGGACATCGGTCATCCGGTGAAGAAGATGGATGGCTGCAGCTAAGAGGATAGAAAAAGGAACAAGGGTTGAAAAGAATAACAGCAGTTCTAGCGTTAAGAGTTGGGTGTGTTGTCCACAAGCCCCAGTCTTATGCAAGCCTGGATGAGATTGAATTCTTGTTCGGTTATGGTTTTCACGAGTTTCCATGGAGACTTCTCTTCCGATTTGGGTTCAGGTAGCAGCCCTATCCGGTCCTTGAAACCCTTCCCGAAGGACACGTCCCTCGTCCTGAAGCACTTGTTCCCGAGGTGCGTGAAGAGCATGGTACGGAGGCCCTTGTCCTTGACGGACGAGATATCTGGAAGATTCTTGATGGAGCTCTTGCCGTCCTCGGTGAGGCACTTGACGAGGTACTTGAAAGCGTAGGAGACGGTGTCCCTTCCCGACCTGGACCCGTCTCCCTTGACGATGCCCTCGAAGTCGATGAAGCCGTGCTTCCAGATGGGATTCATCCGTATGGCCTTGCGATGGTCGGTCCTGCAGAGCTTCCTCATGAGTGGCCCCTTCCCAATCCTGTCGAGGATGCGGGGGTCGCAGATCCTCCACGACTCGTTCCCTCCCTTTCCCCTGTGCTCCTCCACCATCACAGGCTTGTCGAGGACGTAGATGCAGTGAGGGGCAGGGTAGCCGGAGGACTGGGCCTCCTTGGCCGTCAGCGTGCCGTGCTTACCGAATATCTTGCTTATGTTGGCGTTCAGGTTGTTCATGACGTTGTACTCGTAGTCCGCCCCCTCGGTGGGGGTGGACCGGAGGGCGGCCCAGGCCTCCTCCGCAGTGTACTGCTCGCGGTCGAAGTTGACAGTGGTGAGCAAGAGCCTGGTGTACCTCCTGTTGCGGAAGCCCTTCACCGGTATGTCGAATTCCTTACCATCCAGCGCAGCTTCGATCTCGTTCCTCTTCTTGGACTTCCTAGTTGCGTAGACCTTGTTGCCCCTCTTGGCTGAAAGCGCATATGTGAAAACCCCCGTTTCCTGGTTGAGAAATACGTTGTGGTCCTCCGCCTCGATCCAGTCGAGGAGGAGGGCCTGGAGATGGGAATCGTAGAGCGACAGCTCGCCGTCGAGGAGCTGCCTGATGAGGTCGCCCGGCTCGAAGGGCCAGTCCCCTCCGGCGTCCGTCCGGCGACGGACCTCGGCGCTGTGCAGGAGCTCGTCGATAATGCTGGGACGGCCGTCGGAGCCCTGCTCCGGCTTAACTCCGTAAGAGCATGCGGGACAGTTTAAGCCGTCAAATCTAGAAGGGTGCTGGGAAGGGGTGGTCCCCACTCCCTGATTTGAACAGGGGGCCTGCTGATTTCAGCGGCTGTATCGGATTTCTTCCGAAAACACTCTACAGTCAGCCGCTCTGGCCAGTCTGAGCTAAGTGGGGATAGGGATGCATTATGGATGTGTTATTTAAACATATCGATTGAATTCGAACGGTTTCCGAGACTTGTTCGACCCAGGTGCAAACTATAATAGAATTAAATCAGGTGTATGCGTCGAAGGCCGACAGCAGAAGACGGCCCGGGATCATTACAGGAGCAAAGGAGTTGTGGACATATGGAAATCGACGAGGCGATCAGGAGCAGGCATTCAGTCAGGCAGTACACCGACAAGAAGATAGAAGGCGAGACTCTCTCCAAGCTTCAGGCCGAGATAGACGCTATAAACAAAGAAAGCGGCCTGAAGATAAGGCTCATTCTCGACGAGCCCAAGGCCTTCGGCAGGCTCCTTCTGAAATCCGTCGTCAAGTTCAAGGGCGCGGTCAACTATTTCGCCATAACAGGAAAAGATTCCGACGACCTGGAGGAGCGCTCCGGATACTACGGCGAGAGGCTTGTGATATACGCCCAGTCCCTCGGCCTCAACACGTGCTGGGCCATGATGGCAGGCAAAAAGGAGTCGGAGAGCCGCATCGACGAAGGCTTCGAGCATGTGATCAACATCTCGGTGGGCTACGGCGAGAACCAGGGCGTCCCTCACAAGGACAAGCCTGTCGAGAGCGTGGCAGACCTCGAGGACGCGCCCGAATGGTTCGTCAGAGGCGTGGAATACGCCATGATGGCCCCGACAGGCATGAACAAGCAGGGATTCAGGTTCGAGAGGGACGGCAATAAGGTCAGGATCGTCACCGGCTCAGGAAAGCTGGCCAAGATCGACCGGGGGATAGTGAAATACCATTTCGAGTGCGGAGCAGGGAAGGGCAGCTTCTCTTGGGAGCGAGGCTCGCCCGAAATACGGAGGGTCGGCTTCCGCCGAAGGCTCCTCGTCCTGAACGGCGTCGTCCTCGCGCAGGCTGGACGCATCTATGTCGACTCCGAGTATGCCGGACAGCGCTTCCACTATGGATCTGGCTCCCAGAGGGTCGTCGAACAGCCCTCCGGTCTCCGCTATCATGCACAGCCCGTCAACCTCGTACGCTTCGCAGAGGGCCATGAGCGTTCCCGGCATGCCTGCGATGCCCTGATCCGGGGTCCCTGGGACGAACTCTATCCCATGAGCCTCGAAGCGCTTTTTCATGCGGGGGTCGGTGACGGCTCCCAGCAGCCTCGCCGGCGCTTCTTGGTCGTCCATATAGCAGCCCCCCAGCGCTATCGTCAGCGAGGGGTCATGCTTCAGCGCCTCGCGGAACGCCTCTCTGGCGAGGCTAGCCTGTCCCTGAAGGCTGGTGGCCTGGCAGTCTCCCCGGAGTATCATCACGTCGCGGCTCTCCAAGCGGGCGGCCCAGAGGCCGTAGGACGGGACGGCCACGGAGCAGTCGTCGTCTACACGGGCTGTCGGCGGAAGGTCGTCGGAATAGAAGCGGACCAGGCGCACGGCATGGAGCTGCTCGATGAGGAGGTCGGCGGCGATCCTGCCGACGCTGCCTATCCCGGAAACCCCGGCTATAAAAATAGGCTTATAAAGTTCGATATCGGCGTCGCGCCTTGCGAAGCTTGCCATTCTCACCGTACTCCTCGGCGATGGCTCTTCTGCGGTACTCCCCCATCCTGTCCTCCGGAGAATATCTTGGAGGGACGGGGCAGGAGGTCAGGGAGCCGCAGGCTGGGCAGGAATGCCGCAGCGTGTATCTGCCGCATCCGTCGCATCTGCGGATCTCCGACCTCATGTCACTTGCTCTCGCGCTTGAGGACAGCCGTCCCGCCGCTGGAGGTCAGCTCCTTGATGGCGCGGTCGGAGACCCTCTTCATGGCCTCCTCGGCTTCCTTGTATTCGCTCGCGGTGACCAGGATCCTGTACTTGGGGCATCCGACGCAGGTGATCTCCACGTCGTCGTCGCCTGCGGCCTCCATCCCGGCGAGGAGCGCGTTCTTGATGAGCTCCATCCCGTTGGGGGCGGGAGAGGTCATCTCAAGTATGGCGTCTATCTGCACGATGGGGGGCGCGACGTTCTCTTTGGCGACCTCCATGAACTTGTCGTTCCACTCTCCGGGGAACTCCTCGAGGAAGTCGTCAGGGTACGAGACCGCGGATTCGAAGGCGCTGTACAGGGTCTCGTACTCCTCCAGCAGCTCGTTGCCGAACACGTCGTAGGCGTCGTCCACGGATATGGACATCCTCTCCGCGACGATCTCCATGAGCTTCTCGGCCTTCTTCTCGTTCTTCCACTGCTGGATCTTCTCTCTCTTCTGGTGCTCGTTGACGGACTTCAGGGAGAGGTCTATGTGTCCCTTGTCCGTGTCGACGCCCAGGACCTTGCAGACGATCTTCTGGCCTTCTCTGATATAGTCCTTGATGTACTTTACCCAGCCCGTAGCGACGTCCCTGACGTGGATGAACCCTTCCCTGTCGTCGTACTCGTCGAGCGTGACGAAGGCGCCGAAGTTCTTTACCGTCTTGACGGTGCACACGACGAGCTCGCCGTTCTCGGGAAAGCCTCTGACCCTGGACATCAGCCGACTACCTCGAGCACTTCGCCCTTGATCTCTCCGACGCCGCCCTTGGGGACTATGAGAGTGGAGCCGCACACGTTGCATGTGACCTTGGTGGCGGCCTTCCTGAAAGCGATCTGCTCGTTCGCACAGTCGGGGCACTTGATCTTTATGAAATCTCCAGTCATGAGATCACTCCGTCAGTTCGAACTTCTTCGCGCGGATGCAGGGGGATATGTTGGCCTTCTTGCAGGTGGAGCACCTGTACCTGAGGTTGATCCTCTTGGTGGGCTTCTCCCTCCCTTCCGGCTTAGGCCTCGGGAAACCTCCGTAACCGGCGGTGACCCTCCTGAATCTCCTCTGACCCCACTTGAGCTCGCTGGCCTTCTTCTTCTTGACCCTCTCGACCTCCTGGCTGGTGTGGGCGTTGCAGTAAGGACAGTATCTTTTTATCGTTCTGGGCATCTTCATGATGTTCACCTCAACGAATGAATCGGAACGTGCTAATACTGAGGTTATATAAAAAAGGCGCTGTTTGGCTTATTATAGCCGAAAACCGGTCAGAGCAGCCTGATCTCCTTGCCTCCGAGCCTCTCGTTGACTGCTTCGGCCATGGCGTGTATGCTGCCGTTCCCGTCGCAGACGAGGACCTCGTAGGCGGTGTTGAGGAACAGCCCGTTCTCGATCACGCCGGGTATGTTGTTGATCGCCATCTCCAGGTAGAACGGGCGGTCTATGCCGTCGAACCTGCAGTCGTAGACCAGGTTGCCGCTGTCGGTGACGAACGGCTTGCCGTCCTTCGTCCTGAGGACGGGCTCGCATCCGAGCTTCTTGAGGGCGTGGCCGGTGTGCTCGTGGCCGAACGGGAGGACTTCGACCGGGAGCGGGGACTTCGTCCCGAGCTTGTCGACGATCTTGCCGTCCCCCACGATTATGACCTCCTTCACGGTGGCGGCCGCGACGATCTTCTCCCTCAGCAGGGCGCCTCCGAGGCCCTTGATGATCTGCATCTCCGGGTCCACCTCGTCCGCGCCGTCGATGGTGACGTCTATGCTGCCGACCTGGTCCAGGTCCAGGACCTCCATCCCGCAGGACGCCGCGAGGGCCTCGCTCTGAACCGACGTCGCCACGCAGGTCAGGTCGTACCCTCCGGAAACCAGCTCCCCCATCTTCCTGATGGCGAACTCCGCGGTAGACCCAGTCCCGAGGCCGACAGTCATGCCGTCCTTCACGAACCTGTCCACTGCTTCCTCCGCTACGACCCTCTTGATGTCGTCTGGGCTGAGAGCTGGACCTTCCGGTTTCATGGTATCCTACGCTTTACTGCATAAGCAACTCCATAAAAAACTTGGCGCATGGTTTAAGCAGGTTATTAGAAATGAATGGACGATTACCTGGCATGAAGCTGGCATCCTTGTATTCCGGCGGGAAGGATTCGATGTTCTCGCTGTATCTGGCCGAGCAGATGGGGCACGAGGTCCCGTGCCTGGTCAGCGTCATGCCGCAGGACGAGGCGTCCTGGATCTTCCACACCCCCAACCTGGGGACGATACCCCTCATGGCGGAGTCCATGGGGAAGAGGCTGGTCACCGCTCCGAGCTCCGGCACCGAGGAGGGGGACATGGACGGCCTCCGTCGCGCGCTGGAAGGCCTTGACGTCGACGGCGTCGTGGTCGGCGCGATATGGTCCGACTACCAGTGGGACAGGATGAACCTGGTCTGCGGCGACCTGGGGCTGAAGGTCGTAGCCCCCCTGTGGAGGAAGGACCAGGACCTGCTGATGGACGAGCTGCTGGCGTCCGGGATCCGCGCCATCATAGTGGGGTGCTACGCCGAGGGCCTCGGGGAGGAGTGGCTGGGGCGCGAGATAGACGCAGGCGCCGTCGAGGATCTGAAGAGGGTCCGCGCGAAGACGGGGATAAGCATAATGGGGGAGGGAGGGGAGTACGAGTCGATGACCCTGGACTCCCCGCTCCATTCCGCCCCTCTGAGGGTGGACTCGTCCGAGAGGGACTGGTCCCGCACAGGGGGGACCCTGAGGGTAAGGTCCGCCTCCCTCGGCTCGAGGAGAGGGCCTTCGGCCTGAACCTGCGGAGGCGGAGGGTGTTCGTCACCACCGATATGGAGGAGAGGGACATCGCGGCGGCGGCCAGCATCGGCATCTGGTCGACGAGTCCGTCGTATCCCAGCAGGACCGGGAGCCCGGCGGCTATGGGTATGCAGACCGCGTTGTACCCGAAGGCGAACGCCAGGTTCTGCTTCACGACCTTCATCACCGCCTTCCCGGTCTCCAGCGCGGCCGGGACGCTGCGAAGGTCGCTGTTCATCAGGACTATGTCCGCGGACTCGATGGCGACGTCGGTCCCGGCTCCCACAGCCATCCCGACGTCCGCCTGGGACAGCGCAGGGGCGTCGTTTATCCCGTCCCCGATCATCGCCACGTAGCTCTGGGCGACCTGCATCTGCTTGATCAGATTGAGCTTGTCCCCAGGCTTCATCCCGTGGCGGACCTCGTCTATTCCGAGCTCGGAAGCGATGGCCTCGGCGGCGGCCTCTCCGTCCCCGGTGGCCATGATGACCTTCACTCCGTCCTCCTTGAGGAAGCGGATGGCCTCGGCGCTCTCCGGCCTCACCGGGTCCGATATCAGCACGGAGCCGGCGAACCTCCCGTCCACCGACGCCATGACGCAGGTCATCCCGGGCTTCTCCTCGTGCCCGGCGGGGATGTCAGTCCCGCGGTCCTTCATGAGGCCAGAGTTCCCTACCACTACCTTCCTTCCGCCGCAGACGCACTCGATCCCGTTGCCGGAAATGCTGCCGAACTCCTCGTGAGGGGGGATCTCGACGCCCTTACCGGCTGCGTAGGCGTATATGGCCTTGCCGAGGGGATGCTCGGAATCCGACTCGGCCGAGGCCATGAGGCCCAGCAGGACGCCCTCGTCCATCTCGGCCCTCACCTGGCTGACCGACGGCGAGCCCATGGTGCAGGTCCCCGTCTTGTCCAGGACGATGGCGTCCGCCTTGGACGAAGACTCCACCGCCGTGGCGGTCTTGAACAGTATGCCGTATTCCGAGCCCTTCCATGTCCCGACCACCATGGCCAGGGGGGTAGCCAGGCCGAGCGCGCAGGGGCAGGAGATGACCAGGACGGATATCGCTATGTTCAGGGAGAACTGCAGGTCCTTCCCGGCCAGCATCCAGCCGGCGAAGCTCAGGACGGCTATACCGATGACCGCGGGGACGAACACGGCGGCGACCCTGTCGGCCATGCTGGCCACCGGTGCCTTGGTGCTGCGGGCCATCTCCATCATGCGGGCGATCTGGAAGAGCACGGTGTCCTCGCCCGTCTTCTCCGCCCTCACCTGTAGGCTTCCTCCGCCGTTCACGGTGGCCCCGTACACGAGGTCGCCCTCCTTCTTGTCCACGGGCATGCTCTCGCCGGTGAGCATCGACTCGTTCACAGTCGAGCTCCCGGACACCACCGTCCCGTCGGTGGGGATGCGCTCCCCCGGGCGGACCAGCATGACGTCCCCGGGGACCAGCTCCGAAGACCTCACCCTGACCTCTACGCCGTCCCTGATGACGCTGGCCTCCGCCGGGGCGGTGTCCAGGAGCTTCCTGACGGAGTCGTCCGTCCTGAACCTGGAGCGGGCCTCCACGTACTTGCCGACGCTCACCAGGGCGATGATCATGGCCGCGGAGTCGAAGCAGACCATGTGCGCGGCGTGCATGTCGCCGGTGTACACCAGGTAGGTGTTGCACGTCCCCAGGATAACCGAGGCCGTGGACCCCAGCGCTATCAGGGAGTCCATAGTGGGGTGCCCGGAGAAGAGCGCCGGGAAACCCTTGATGAAGAACCGCCTGCCGGCTATCAGCACGGGGATGCACAGCAGGCCCTGGATCGCGGAGTAGGGGAACGGGTCCAGGAAGCGGTCGAACAGGCCGAGCATGGGCCCCATGGCCATCATGCTGAGCGGGATCGCGAACACGACGGCGACGACAAGGTCCCTCAGCTGGGCCTTGAGCGCCTTCATGCCTTCCGCTGCGGCCTCCTCGCGGTCGTCGCTCACCACCGCGTACCCTGCGGCAGTGACCGCCCTGGCGATCGCCGCCTCGGTCTCGGCGGTCCCGTCGTAGGTCACGGCCGCGGTGCAGCTGCCGATGTTGGCCTCCGCCGATTCCACGCCCTTCACGGACTTTATGGCGCTCTCCACCCTCCCCACGCACGCGGCGCAGGTCATGCCCCCGATGCGGAACACGCGGGTCTTCATGAGAACAGTCCTTTCTTGACGGAAGCCCGGAACCCTATGTCCACGACGGCCCCTATGAGCTTCTCGTCGGGAACCCCGTCGTGCATGACGGTGGCGGTCCCTTTCTTGAGGTCCACGGCCGCGGATCCCACCCCTTCCGTCTCCTCCAGCGCCTTCTTGACGTTCGAGACGCATCCTTCGCACATCATGCCTTCTATCTTGAGCACGGTCTTAGCCATATGGATGTCATGTCCTAACGACGTTAATTATACTTTCTTACAGAGGGAGTCGGCGCCGCGGGGACCTGGCTATCTCCTCCAGCCTCCTGGCCTCCCCGTCAGGGTCCCTCCAGACCAGAGGGGTCCACAGGCGGGCCACGTCCCATCCCCTCGCCCTCAGGAACATGCGCCGGAGGCAGTCCCTGGACCTGGGGCCCTCCCCGGTGCCGTACGCGGAAGAGTCCAGCTCTATCCCCAGCGGGCGGCGTCCCTCGCATCTCACGGCGAGGTCGATCCCGCACCCGTCCGCCCCCAGGCCGCTGTCCACGTCCAGCCCGGCGGCCCTCAGCCTCTCCTCGATCATGCGGACGGCGGCGGCCTTCCTCCTTCCTTCGGAGCCTTTCGGCCCGAGCGAGGACAGGACTGCCTCGGCCTCCTCCCTGTTCCCGGAGCTGACCGCGTCCGCGTACATCATGAACCTCTTGAACGCCTCCGGCCCGCCCTCCGCGCGTATGTCGGACGGGTCGAAGGACCTCACAACTATCATCCTGGCCCGGGCGCGGGTGACGGCGACGTTGAGGCGGTTCTCCCCTCCGCGAGCCCCCAGCCATCCGAACCTCTGCATGAACCTCCCCTCGTGGTTCCTGCCGTACCCCGCGGAGAAGATTATCACGTCCCTCTCGTCGCCCTGGACGCTCTCCACGTTCTTCACGAACAGCCCGACGTCCTCCCCGTTCTCCGTCCGGCGCATCTCCTCCGCTACCATCCTCCCGAACTCCGGGTCCGAGGAGCACTCCTCGTCCAGCAGGTCGCTGACCAGGTCCCTCTGGGCGGAGTTTATGGTGATCACCCCTATGGTCTCCTTCCCCTCGCGCTCGGAGAGGGCCTTCCTCAGCAGCCTCACGACCTCCTCCGCCTCCCTCTCGTTGCGCCTGTCCTCCCAGACCCCGTCGACGACGTGGACCTCTATGGGAGGGGAGGCGGGGACGTCGGCGTCCGGGGCTATGCGGAGCCTCCCTCCGTAGAACGCGCGGTCCGAGAAAGCTATCAGCGCCCCGTAGCGGGAGCGGTAGTGGTGGTCGAGCAGGAACGTCCCGAACCTGGAGCAGGCCATGTCCAGGAGGCTCTCCGCCCCGTCGGGGTCCGCCCCGAACCTCCCCGTCCCTAAGCTGGACGGGCGCAGCTGCATCGGGTCGCCCGCCACGGCCACCCTCTTGGCGCGGAACAGCGACGGGACCCCCTTCTCCACATACATCTGGGAGGCCTCGTCGAACACCAGCAGGTCGAACAGCCCCATCTCCAGGGGGAGGACCTCCGACACCGCCTCGGGCGTCATCAGCCATACGCGGATCCCGCTGAGGAGCTCGTATCCGAAGCGCCCCACGAACCTGCCTACGCCCCATCTCCTCCTGGATCCAGCTATCCTCGATATGTCCCCGAAGCGCCTCGAGCCCTTGATGGCGGAGAGGCTGTCGAACAGGACGCCCTCGGCCTCCATCCTCGCCAGGCGGCGCTTCTCGGCCATCAGCGACTCGGCCTCCTTCGCGGAACCGTCGAAGGACAGTAGCTCCGAAGGGTCGAAGGACTCGTCGAAGCGCGCTATCTGGGCGGCCTCCACGACCTCGAACATCCTCCTCTCGCTCTCCTGCAGCGGTAGCCCCGTCGCGGAGGACAGCTCGAGGACCCCGTTCCCGTAGGACTTCCACGGCCATGCAAGGTCCCCGAACGCCGCCGAGCCCGCGGAGTACGCGCGGTAGCTGTCCAGCGCGGCGATCGCCTTCTCGGGGGACCTCAGCACGGCCTCGGATATGTCGCGGTTGTACCTCGTGAAGTATTTGCCTATCACCGAGGCGGCGGCGTTCTCCGCCCTAGCCCTCTCGGAAGCCCTCCTGAGGGCCTTGTCGGAGCCCTCGCCGGGGTCCGATAGGGAGGCTATGTCCTCGGCCATCTGCGATATCTCCTCTCTGGAGAGGCCCTCCTTCATCCCCAGGAGGATGGGATGCTCCCTGGCGGCCTCCTTGTACCTCCTGTACAGCTCCAGCCTCGCCGGGTCGGAGAAGAACCTGTGCATCTCCCAGGCCTCGGAGAACTCCATCGATCCCGTTTTCGACGGGACGTTCTCCCGCACGACAGGGTCGAAGCCCCTCCCGGCCTCGCGGCGCTCGACGTCGTCCGCGTACATCCTCGCCGGCTCCATCCCGGACGCCTGCCTCCTGTAAAGCTTCTGGCAGATGGAGTCCAGCCTGCCCAGGGCCTCCTCCACGGCGGAGCTGACCTCCTCGAGCCCGGTCGAAGTCTCCGGGCGGCCCAGGGACAGCATGCGGACGAGCTGCCCGTAGAAGGCGTCCTTGTCGCTGGCGTCGTCCACCATCATGCAGTACTTCGACAGGGGCCCCAGGCGGGAGTATACCACGTCCAGCGCGGTCTTCTTCTCCGACACCAGCAGCACGCTCCTCCCTCTCATGGCGGAGGATGCGACCGCCTCCGCGATGACCTGCGACTTCCCGGTCCCCGGAGGGCCGTGTATCACCAGCCCGCCGCTCTCTTCCAGCATGGCCACGATCCTCTCCTGCGCGGAGTCCAGCGGCCTGGTGAACGCGACGTCGCTCTCGCGGATCTCCGGAGGGGCGGCCTCCTCGGCGGGGCGGGGGCGCGACACGAAGCGGTCCAGCACCCCGCTGACGGCGTTGCCGGCCATAATCGACGCGAAGTCCTTCTGCACGGAGCCGGAGTACAGGGGGAACCTTCCCAGGACGGCGTAGGGGAGGACGGCCAGCTCTCCATCGGCGCATGGGCGCATCCTCTCCGGGTCCCCTTCCCTGAACGGGACCGGCCGCTCCAAGGACCAGCTCATCTCCATGCCGGCGCATCTATAGAATTCGAGCATGCGCTCCGCGAAGCCCTCCTCGGAGGCGTCCTCAACGGTGCAATCCGGCAGGGGGCCGTCGACGGACGACGCCTTCATGTTGGCCAGTACCAGGGCCCCGTTGAATATGGGCTCCTTGGAAGCGTCAATGCACGCCTTGACGACGCCCTTCTCCCTCTCTATCGAGACGGGGAACAGCGCGAGGGGGGCCCTCACCGGGAACCCGTCCTTCAGCCTCCCCTCCACGAAGGGGTACGCCACGTAGAGGTCGAACCGGCCCTTGTCGCGGAGCTCTCTCCCGGCCTCCCGCACGATCTCCACGGCATGCCTGCGCACGGCGTCGTCCGAGGCCTCGGTGCTCACGGCCCCGTTCCCGAAGAGCATCCCCAGCACGTCCGCTCCTTCCACTCCAGCGAGGTCGAGGCTGCCGTTGGCGTACATGCGGGAGAGGAAGAGCATCCTGTTGCCCCTGCCCAGGTCAGTGAGGTTCTTCTCCAGGTCCCTGAGCATGACGGCGGTCTCGCATCTGATCTCGGTCCCGCCGGCGGCGATGGCGGAGCGCCTCCTGGACACCTCCAGGAACGCCTCCCCGTACTGCTCCGTGAACCTCTGGCCGACTCCGGGTATCGCCGCCAGGTCCTCCATCCTGACCGGCAGGCGGCGAGAGATCTCCTCCAGGACCTCGTCGGTGCACACGGAGCGCCTCCCGTCGCCGTCCCGCAGGGAGTCCCTGACCGCCCTCAGCTCGGCGACGACGTCTGACGCGGGGTCGTCTGCGCGGACGGAGCAGGCTCCCATGAGCTCGGAATCAGCGGCATCCATGTTCTCACCTCAGCAGTGCGCCGCAGCGGACATCTGCCAACCGCTGAGACGCTCTGCCGCAATGCCTACTGTTGTTACGTATTTGAATCTGAGATTGGGGTGGCCGAAAGTGGGTTCCTGCCTTGCGCGTCAATCCTCGGACGGTCCGCGACCAAGGCCGAAGTCATTCCCCAGGGTCCGCCTATGCCTCGTTCCGTATGCAGGATTCCCCAGGGCGCGACAAATCGACCTGCAGATTCCCAACGCAGCATCGCGGCGGGCCCGTCTGCATCCTTGCGGATCCCATCCGGATCACGGGATCACAGATGGAAGCCCGTGTCGGAGCCTGACTCGTCTTCTGACGGCCCATCCTCCTCTTGCTCCGGTCTTTTCGAGGAGGCCGCATTCCTCCAGTACGGCGATGTCTCTTCTGACTGTTTTTTCCGACACTCCCATCTTTTCGCTCAGCTCCGCTATTTTCGTGCGCGGCTCTTCTTTCATGATGTTCAGTATGTCCTTCTGCCTCGCCGTCAGCCTGACGTCGTTGTCGATGAGCGATATCGTAACCGTCACGCTAGAGAACGGGAACGTCCTTTCTTCGATGGACAGGTCGAGTATTCCGCCGCTTCTTCTCGTGTTCTCCATCATTCTGATCCCGGAGCCTATGCGCTCCACGAATCCTGCCATCAGCGCCATCCGCATCAGCGCTCCGTTCCTCGGGTCGCTTATCCCACCTTCCGAAGCCATCTCCACAGGTATGCGGAAGCTCCCTGGGTTGGTCACAGTAATTTTGCGACTTCCGACACGCCGAGCACTATCGTTCCCCCGAACGTGTTGCAGAACGACGAATAGGTTTCCCACATGGATCTGGGAGTCCCGTTCTCCGCTGATTTCGCCTCGAAAGTATTGGATTCTTTCCGTTTGAGGATGTTTCGATGTCCCGGCTTGTCATAGTTTTCACAACTGGAGTTCAAAATTAAATTATATTGACAAATATGGTCATTTATCGGTCATTTTAGGAAATTATTCGGTCATAGTGGACATAAATGGACATGACTTCAATCGTGATTGGACATGAACCTGCCATAGACAAACGGATGAGATACGATAAAACGAGCGGACGCAGTGCGGCGAATTTCATGGAGCCTTCAAGGGGGTCCGAAGGCTGGAGTCCGGGAAGAGCGGCAGGCGGGTCGTCAAGGCCTCCTGCGACGGCATCCGTCATATACGCCCATGCCATCGCACTGGCTATGATAGAGGCAGGAATCAGAGGCAGGAAGTCCGTCGTCGTCGAGGAGGGTAGCACCGCCGCGGCGATGGGGAGCGGGACCCTCCAGGTGTTCGCCACCCCGGCGATGGTCGCGCTCATAGAGGCGACGGCGTCGGAGAGCGTGGCTCCCTTCCTGGAGGAGGGGCAGAGCACCGTCGGGACCCGTCTCGACATCTCGCACTCGGCGCCTTCTCCCGTGGGGGCGGGCGTGGTCTGCGAGACGGAGCTCGTAGAGGTCGACAGGAGGAGGCTGGTCTTCAGGGCGACGGTCAGGGACGGAGCGGGAGAGGTCGGCTCCGGGACCCACGAGCGCTTCGTGGTGGACGACGGGAGGTTCATGTCCAAGGCGGCGTCGAGGCTGCGATCGGACCTGCATCAGGAGGACCGGTAGCAGGAGGCATCCGCATAGGACGGTCCTGTCGGTGCCGAAGGACCCCGGGAGGAACCCCACGACCGAGGAGACCAGGAGGACCATGAGCCCGAACGGCCCGGTCAGGACGGCGACGAGGGCCGTGGTGAGGGCGAGGACGGCCCTGCTGAGCCTCCTCTGGTCTATCCTCCCCGCGAGGGACGAGAACATCTCCCCGGCCTTTATCGTCATGGCGTACCCGCACAGGGAGCCGAGGGCGGCGGCCATGAGGAGCAGGAGGAACGCCTCGGAGGCTATCCCCGACACGGAATCACCTGCGATCTCTCCGATTACTAGCACCGTCCCGGACCTCCCGCTCCCCGAGACGGACAGGGTGACCAGCGACAGCACGGCGGTGACCGAGCCGATGGACGCCACGGTCGCTATGAACCTCTCCGGGCGGTTCTCCGGCATGAAACAGGCGGATATCGAGGCCCCCACGGTGGACGTGATCCCGGGGAACCATCCGGCCACGCACCCCATCAGCACGCCTTTCAGGCCGGCCGAGGCCACCTCCGGGTCGCGACGCTCCTCCTTCTGCGCGGGGACCCTCCCCCCGGCGGCCGTCAGGAGCACGGGCACGCCGAACAGCCCCGACAGCATGGGGAACATCAGGGTGCCTTCGCCCGCGATCCCTGTTGAAGGTATGGGCAGGAACATCACGGCGACACCCACTGCGCCGGAGAGCAGGAACGCTACGGTCCCGGCGAGGCCCGAGCCCTTGCGGAACTGGATCATCAGCAGGACGACGGCTGCTCCGATGACCACGAGGGGCGTCGCCTTGGCCAGCATGCCCTCCAGCCCCCAGGACATGGCGAGCTGGAGGGGGACGGAGAGGAGGATCGCGGCGGAGGTCCCCACCACGCTCCCTACCGCGGCGGCGCGGACGGCCTCCATGCCCCTTCCCTGAAGGAGGAGCCTGTGCCCGGGGAGGACCGAGACGCAGTCCTCGGAGTCGGGGGCGCCGATGAACACCGACGGCACGAAGTCCAGGAAGGAATGCACCACGGAGGCGGACATTATGCAGCAGCACACGGCCACGGACGCCCCGTACGCGCCTGCGGCCGGCTCCAGCACGGACTCGATGGCAGGATACGCCGCCAGCAGGACCGATGCCAAGGTGTTGACGTGGATCCCGGGGACGATTCCGCTGAAGGCCCCCATGCAGGAGCCTGCGAATGAAAGAGCGACGCATATCAGGATGAGCCCCGGGTCCACGGAGCGGGTCTCGTCCGGCGCCCTCTAATAGTTCAATTACCGGTTTTAAGGTTGTTAGCCGCGGACGAACGGCCTGGGCCCGTCCATGCCTATGTCGAGGAGGCGGCAGACCGGCGCCCCCATCCGCTCGGACACGGCCGGCAGGTCCTCGCGCATCGAGTACACCACCAGGACCTGGACGAGCTCCGCCCCGGACTCCCGGACAGCGTCGGAGATCGCCGTCAGCGTCCCGCCGGTGTCGATGACGTCGTCCACTATGGCGACCTTCATGCCCTTGCGGAGGCCGTTGACGAACATGCGCGACTTGGAGTATCCCGTCTTCTGGGATATCTCGATCTCCCCGGGCAGCCCGTAGGACTTCTTCCTGACCACCGAGAAGGGCACCCTCGTCCTCAGAGACAGCGCCGCGGCCAGCGGGATCCCCATTGCCTCGGGGGCCAGCACGAGCTCCACGTCCTTGTCCAGGAGCTCCGAGAGCCCAGCGGCGGCCTCCTCCAGCACCTCCGGCATGACCGCCGGGACGCCGTCGCTTATCGGGTTCAGGAAGTAGTGGTACTCGCCGATCTGTTTCACGGAGCTCTCGAGGAAGCATCTCCTCAGCAGCGGGAAGTCCATCGCCTGGCCTCCTTGGATCTGATCTCCCTGAACGCGTCCATCGCCCTGCATGTGCATATGTGGAGCATGGCCTCCGCGTCGCCGATCCCGCAGATCCCGGCGGCCCCGTCGTGCCCTCCTCCCGCGGTGGCGGTCTCGTCGCCTATGCCCTTCAGCATGGAGCCGAGGCTCACCCCTCTCCTGACGGCCTCCTGGGTGGCGCGGGAGCTCAGGCGGAATGAGTCGTCCCTCTGCGACGCCACGAACGCCACGTCGGCACCGGCGCAGAGGAGAGCCTTGCAGACGGAGGACTCGAAGCTCCCGGCCATGGACGTGGCCACTATCATGTCCCCCACGCGGTCGAGCCTCGTGCGCTCCAGGGCCTTGACGGTGGCCACCCTCTCGGACATGCTGGCCGGGGCGCGGGTCAGGTCCAGGGCCTCGTCCATGGGTATGCCGCACCTCTCCATGATGCTGGAGAAGGCGCGGAGGAGCCGATGGTCGGCGTACTGGAAAGTGCCGCTGTCGGTTATCATCCCGCCCAGGAGCATCAGCCCGGCGTCGCGCCCCAGCTCCGCGCCCTCCTCGTCGTACATGTCCAGCACGATCTCGCAGCAGGAGACGCGGGAAGGGTCGATGAAGGACGGATGCCCCTCCCATCCGCCAGTGGCGCCGTGATGGTCTATGGCTATCGCGTCCGGAGGGACCTGCTGGCCGGTCTCCAGCTGCAGGGGCGAGGAGGAGTCCACGACGACGACCTGCTCGTACGAGGAGAGGTCGCATTCCGAGAGGACCTTCGCCCCCGTCTTCTCGGCCACCATCCCGGCGACCCTGTCCAGGCCGTTCGGGGCGAATATGTCGGAAGGATAGAGCTTCGACAGGGCGTATGCGGAGCCTAGGGCGTCCATGTCGGCGTTCCCGTGCATGACGACGACCGTCCTTTTTCCTTTCATGAGGCCGGAGATGCTCTCGAACATGCGGGCTCATGGGATGATGAATATATAAGGAGGTAAGGGGCGTCGCTGGAACGCCACTTCGATCGTCTTCATGCGCACGCCGATCCCCACGCGGACGGCGCCTTCCGTTCCTGGCTCGTCGGCGTAGCGGCGGTCGTCTATCTGGTCCAGAGCTTCCTTCGCGAGGCTTTTCAGGTCGGCATGGGGGTCGATCGTGGACTTGACCTCGACTATGACGGGAGGCTTTCCTCTGAACCCGGGGTAGAATATGTCCGTGAGCCCGTATCCCTTGGGGGACTCGGTGCTCATGGCCATGTCGGGCGAGAGGAGGTACGCGGCTATCAGGTCGCGGTAGCGGTTGTGCCTCTCCACGGGGCTGTCCTCGAGCTTCCATGTGGAATCCATCTTGAATCCGGCCAGCAGGGCTTCTATGCTGGTCTTGGACCTCGTCGGGTCGCGGGCGTAGACGGCGTCCATGGCGGACCCGGAGTACATCCCTATCCTTTCAGCTCTCTCGACGAGGGAGTCGAAGGCGGGCGCGATCTCTCTGTTGACCATGCCGAAGCGGCACATAGGCCTCGTCCCGGGTCCGATCTCGTCGAGGCGAGATGCTTTCAGGTATCCCGCCATGGCCAGGTATGAATAGACCGAGTTAGGCTTCACGTTCGGAGAGAACAGCTCCGCATGGTCGATCCTCTGGTCCATCTCGGCGCACACCGAGAATCCCAGGTCTTCGCGCATGGCCTTCAGGACCGCCAAGGGCTCCGCGCCCAGCCTGGAGACGAGGTCCGCGGAGAGGCCCCCGGAGGTGGAGCCGTCCCAGTACGATCCTCTGGAACAGCCGCTCTTGAGGTATTTCATGACGCTGTACGGGTTGTACATTTCCGCGCTCCCGAACCTGTAGCCGTCGTACCATTCGCGGATCTCCTCCATCACGCCTGGACGGTCGTTGCCGGACTCTGACAGGATGCTGTCGACCTCCCTCTCGGTGAAGCCGAACCATTCCTGCCCTTCCGTGCTGATTATGTCGCACACCACGGGGTTGTTGAAGCTGCTGAGCATCCCTGCCTTCACGAGGGGCATTATGCCGGTGACCACACCGGTGCGGAGGGAGTCGTTGAACTTGAAGGTCTGCTCCATGAACGGCCTCATTCTGTCGACGATAGCCTTGTATTCGTTTTCTGACGACACGTTTTGAACGCAATGGTCGTATTCGTCCACCAGAATTATAGATTTCTTACCGAATGTCCATTCGAGTATGCGGCATATTTTGGAGATGGAGTCGTCGATTCTTATGTTGTCGAGGCACCCGTCGCGGCATCTTTCCAGGAAACCTATATCATGCTTCTTGAAGACGTTAGAATCGTAAGATCTGAGGATCCTGTCGGCCGCTTCCGACACTACGTTTTCCAGGCTCCCGTCTAGTTTCTCTTCGGAACCTGTTTTCAGCTTCCCGAAGTTCATCCTTATGACGGGGTATGCGTTCCTATGTTCTTGGCATTCATCGCAGCGCGAAATGGAGAGTCCCTCGAAGAGGTTCGGCTCGTCTTTGTGCTCCATGTTGAAAAAGTAGTCAAGCATCGACAGGTTGACGCTTTTTCCGAACCTTCTGGGACGGGTGTATAGGAGGACCATTCCCGGCGCCCTGCAGACGTCCCTTACCATCATCGTCTTGTCGACGAAATAGAAGCCGCCGGTGACGAGATCCTTGAAGTCGTACACGCCGTCAGGGTATTCCAGCCTCTCCATGGAGAAGGATTCGAAGTGCCTATTCATAAAACTGACGTTCGCAGTTCGCTCATAGGCGGATGGGCGAAACCGTCCGTCAGGCCTGTTCGTATAAAGGGAGGGGCATGCGCCCCATGTTTGTTCAGGCTCGTTCAATCGACGACGAGGCTCAGCTGACGGTCCGCTCCGGCGTACTCGTTCCCGCGGAGGGCCTTGGCCGTGTGGCTCACGACGTTGCCGGAGGCGTCTAGGAAGGTCGTTCCCGAGAACGCTTTGCTTCCGAGGGTCTTCAGGGAGTCGCCGAACGTCACGTGACTCAGCGAGGAGCACTTGAGGAACGCGTTGGACCCGATCGTCTTCACGGTCTCCGAGAACTCGATCTCCGAAAGGGCCTTGCATCCGTAGAATCCGTAGGCGCTGACGGTCTTGACGCTGTCGCCCATGTCGACGGAGGCCAGCTTGGTGCAGTTGGCGAAGGCCTTGACCCCGATGGACTTCACGTTCGTCATGGAGACGCTGGTCAGCGCCTTGCACCCGTAGAACGCCTTGGATCCGATGCTTGAAACGGGCCCGAGGTCTGCGGTCTTGAGGGTCGTGCAGCCCTCGAAGGCGCCTTCGTCGATGCACTTCACCTTGACCGAGTAGCCGTCGAAGGAGACGGTCTCGGGCAGGGATATCGAGGTGATCCCTCCGTCGTACCCGGTCACAGCGGCTTCGGCGGGCAGGGTGGTCACTACCGTGTATTTGACGCCCTCCGAGGTGGCCGTCGATCCGATGTGGACCGGCGCCTGGCGCTCGAGGACCGATCCGACCCTGTCGTAGGCGTATCCTTTCAGCGATTCCAGGTTGCTTTCCAGAGGCTCTCCGTACTCGTCCACGAAGCTCACGCTGAACGCGTTGGAGCCCAGGGTGGTGACATAGGACGGGATCGCGATGTGCTCCAGCGAGCCGCACTTGTAGAAGGAATAGGACCCGAAGGCCCTCATGGCATACGCGGAGTCTTCGATGTCGATGGTCTTGAGCGCGGCGCATTTGTAGAAGGCGTACGCGCTTATCGTGTCGACGTTCTCGCCGATGTTGGCGGACACGATCCTGCTGCAGTTGGCGAAGGCCTTGACCCCGATGGACCGGACGTCCCCGAGGTCTATGCTGGTCAGGGACCTGCATCCGAAGAAGGCCTCCTTGCCGACTGAGACCACGGCCATGGCCTTGGTCTTGTATACGACCTCGCTCGGGACGACCAGCGACGTCGGGGCCACCGTGTATCCAGAGACGGACACCTCGTACGGTTCGATGGAGACGATCCTGTAGACGAGGCCGGACTGTCCGAACGTGTCGCCGACGGACGCTCCGAAGATGCGGACGAGCCTGCCCTCGGAGCCCTCGTAGGCGAATCCCGGCAAGGATCCCGCGCTGATCTCCAGCTCCGTCGAGCCGTCCGTGTCGTAGAAGGAGCATCCTTGGAAGGCGTCGGCTTCTATGTGCGAGACGCCGGAGGGTATGGCGACGGACTTCAGGGACGTGCACCCGCCGAAGGCGCTCGCGCCGATCTCCGACACCCCTTCGGCCATGTCGACGGTCTCGAGCGCGGCGCATCCGTAGAAGGCATCGGCTCCGATGGACGAGACGCCGGAGGGCATGGAGGCCGATTCCAGGGACGTGCACTCGGCGAACGCTCCTTCTCCGATGGCGGAGACGCGCACGACGACGCCGTCGAAGGCCACATTCTCCGGGACTACGAGGGACGACGGGGGGATCGAGTATCCGACGAGGGCGACGGTGTTGTCCTCCTCGGGGTTGGCAGCGTATCTTAGTCCGTCGGCTTCGAACGCCGTCCCGGCCTTCAGATGTTGGGAGAGGACGCCGTTCGATCCCTTGAAGTAGCGGCCCGCGAGGTTCTCGGCGTTCACGTCGATAGGCGTTCCCAGCGAGTCGGTGATGGAGAGCCCGTCGAAGGCCAGCGGGTCTATGTATGCGAGGGAGCCCGGGAAGGTCACGGACTCCAAAGAATCGCATCCGCTGAATGCGCGCTGCCATATGATCTTGGATCCATCTATGGTCACTTCTTTGAGATTGGTGCAGTTCTGGAACGCCCCGAACCCTATGCTCTCGACCGAGTCCGGGATCACTATGGAGGTCACGCTGGAATATCTGAAAGCGTAGTTTCCGATGTATGTGATCGTGGACGGGAGGGTCACAGAAGTATAGGGCGCGTATTTAAGCGCAGAGTCCCAGATGTATTTCACGGTAGCTTTATGGTTGTTGAACACAACCTCTTCAGGAATCGTCGCGGTGCTGGTCCAGGTATCTATGCCGATCAGAGCGGCGGCAAATGGCTGGTTGGACACAATTTTGTAGTTCAATGTCACGCCGTCGTATGTATAGCGGAACGTTTTGTCTACATAGTCCTTTACGAGGACTCCATCGGAGCCGACGAAGGTCTCTCCGCAGAGGGATTCCAATGTCGGATCTATGACGCTTCCGTCGACATCGACGAAGGTAAGGCCGGAGAACGCGTCGTCGCCGATGGATTCTATGTCGTTCGGTACCGATACACGTTTCAAAGAGGTGCATCCAGAGAACGCGCCGTCGCCGATGGCTGTGACAGAGTATTCATTGCCGTAGTAGTAGACAAAGTATGGTATGTACGCCGATTTCAATCCAGGCTCGTATCCTGTAACAGACGCTTTGACGTTGTTGGAATTGGTAATTGTATAGATGATGCCTTCACTATTGAATGTGCTCCCTACCACGGTGGAACGCAAGCTTATTGTTATGGACCCAGTGTCGTTATACCAATCGAAGCCGATGCGGAATGTGATCGTTTCGTGCCGCGTTAGCGAGTACACGAACTCGGCAGACCCATAACTATAGGAGTAGCTGCTGTTGGAGTAGTGCCTATCGATTCTGATGTTGTGCTCGCCATCTATATCAAATATGAACGTCCCATCGTTCTCTGCTTCAAATCTGAGTATCTTGAAGGTTCCAGGTTCATCGATCGACAGGCAAAGATCATCATTGTCGTTAATATTAACATAGGGGGACATGCTCAGACGCACTTCGAAGCTCCCCGTGTCGAACGGAGAACTCAAGGTGACTAGTAGATAGTATGTATTTCCCGAAGTCAGCCATCTCTCTAAGTGGAAGTTCTGGCCGAGAGCATAGTAGTTCAACTTGTTGCTGCTGAGATTAACGGAAGCGTCCTTCTCGCCAATGGACTCGAAGATGTAGAACATATCTTCTTCAGGAATGAACCGGAACAGTTCGTAGCCGCCTTGGGTGTCTATATTGACATTCAAGCGGTCTCCGACGGAAATGTCCGTGTATTCAAGCTCCTTCAGATACACTTCAAAACTTCCGGTGTCTGAAAAACTGTTCAAACACGCAGTAAGGTAATGCTTTCCGCTTTCAAGGAAGGTCCTGATGAGGAAGTTGCCATCCTCAGTTTCGTTTCCATATAATTCATAATCAAAAATCGTTCCGAAGGTGTTTTTCGATCCTATGGAACCGAACTCATAGAATCCGGCGTGATCGGCGGTGAAGCAGAAGAGTTCAGTCATCCTAGCGACATCTATATTGACTTTCAGTACGTCTCCTACGGATATATCTATGAATTCGGATTCTTTTAGATAAACGTTGAAGCTTCCTGTGTCGGACGGGGAACTGAGTTTTGCAATCAGGTAGTAGGTGCTGTTGCTGTACAGGTATTGCCTGACGAAGAAGTTCTTGTCTTCTCCAGCATCGTTGCTGTATGGGTAGTTTGCGAACCCGCCATATGTGTCTTTGGTTCCGGTGGAGCCGAAATCGTAATAGCCGTTCGTCTCGGGGACGAAGCAGAAAAGTTCGGAATCTCCAGGCGAATCGATGACGACTTCCGAGACATTGCCCAGGGATATCTCTCTGCATTCTGATTCCTTCAGGAACACCTTGAAGCTTCCGGTATCGGCAGAAGATGCCATTCCGGCAACCAGATAGTTGTATCCATCCCGGTCCCCTATGTATTTCATGTTCTTCAGGAGGAAGTTATCGCCATCGCCTCCGGTGATGCAAGATCTTTCATATATCCTGCATCCGAACGTATCCTTTGTCCCAGTGGATCCGAAGTCGAAGAAATCACCGCCATCGGAGACGAACCTGAATATGTCCACGTCTCCGGCGTTCTCGATCGTCACGTCAAGCACGTCGCCGACGGATATGTCCCTGTATTCTAATTTTTTCAGATATACTTTGAAGCTGTCAGTTTTTGAGGAGTCCTTGAGATAGATCGAGAAGCTGAACGTGGAATCGGCGTATAAAGTGGTGCAAGCAAAGTCGCTTTCTAATTCTTTGTTGTATTCGTGATAAGAGACGACAGCATCTGGCGATCCTGTAACTCCTATTACGTATTGTCCTTTTTCTTCAGGGATGAAATAGATCATCTCGACTTTTCCAGGAGTGTCGATGTTGACATCCAGGATGCCTCCTGCTGTTATGTATCTCGTATGGTGGATAAGCACGCTGAAGCTTCCTACATCCGATTTGTTAAACAACTGGACTTTCAAGATGTATTGCTGTCCCGCCGACAATTCTTTGGTCATTGAATAATTGTAGCCATTGTATTCATTGCAGCTTTCGATGAGCTGCCCCTCGGAATCATATAGACATCCATAGGCATCACGGTTGTCTAAGAACTCGAACGTGTACGATCCGTCGCAGTTGGGGGCGAAGACGAACATCGCGATGTCGCCAGGCTCGTTGATGTCGACGTCTACGATCTCTCCGATCTGGATGGTTCTGTAATCGATGGAGGTCTCGAAGTCGATGCCATACTGCAGGCGGATATCAGTGCCGTCTTCGACGGGCGATTCCGGAACAGCGTCAGATTCTGTCGCCATGGACGTTCCAGCGATCGCGAATACGATGACAGCTAAAGCGATCAGGACGCGGCAGAGCCGACGATCGCCGTTTTTATCGTAATCTATCATGGTCATTGCCTATTCTCCAATCATAAACGATTTTGAAAGAAACGAGTCTTTCAAGAATGCGGGTATTCTGATGGCCTGGGGCTCTAAATCGCAGGAACGAGAGCCCTAAATCGGCAGCTGCTATTATGCAGGGAATTTGAAATCGATAGCTGAGAAAAGGTGTGCCCGTCGTTCTTTTTATGTACCTCTTTAATGTAATGAGGAAGAATGAGGTTATGCATATTTAGTATAATCTAGGATACTTAATTTCCGTTTTTAGCATCACAGATTATTTTGGAGGGTCTTTTCGATCATCGTCGTCATTCATCGTCCGTCCCGGTTTACGAGGACGTTCGATGGAATTTGATTTCAGCAGGCTATTCTGAGAACGATGGGCATCGCCTCCTGTTGCTGAATCTATTATTCACTGTAAACTTATCCTTTACCTAAAACAAATACATGAAAAAAACAGAAACAAGGATATAACATGTACGGCATTCGTACGAATTTGCTGAAGGGTGTGCAGAGGTTCCTTCCGAAAGCGGGTCGAACATGTCTATCCGCTTTTCGTCGGGCCGCAGGCTCTTCTCAGAATCATCCTTGCAAGGAGAAACTACGATGGATTCCAAAACAAAAGCGGCTTTGCTCATTCTGACCGCTGTCGCGTTCGCGCTCGCTGCGCTTCCAGCAGAAGACGCGGATGCGGCCTCCGGGGTCTGCGGAGACAACGTCACGTGGTCTCTTGCGAACGGGGACCTAGCCGTAACCGGCTCCGGCCCGATGAGCAATTTCGAATTCGGCAAAGCGCCCTGGTACCTAGACAGGGCCAGCATCAAGACATTGACTATCAACGGCCCGGTGACGTCCATAGGCAACTATGCGTTTTACGGATGCTCGTCCCTTGAAAGCCTCGATCTGCCGAGGACGACCTCGGTGGGGTTCAAGGCGTTCGCCAACTGCACGAGCCTCTCCGAGGCGAACCTGGGTGGCGTCAAGGAGATCGGCGGCTATGCGTTCTACGGATGCACCGGCCTCAGCAGCATAACCTTCTCCGACAGCCTCTCGAAGATAGGCACCAACGCGTTCGGGACGGTCAAGTTCAGCGCCGGCTCCGGATCGCTCTCTCCCACGGTGAGCAACCTGGCCGGATGCCAGTTCGTCGGTTCGGGCAGCGTGCTGTCCCTGAAGGCGGACGGGCTGTCCGTCGGGGAGGAGTTCGTGTCATCCGGCATAAGATACAAGGTGACGTCCCTGAGCCCCAACCAGGCCTCCGTGACCGGATGCCTTCAGGGAACGACTGCCATAGACGTTCCCGAGAGCGTACTGTGCAAGGGAACGAGGTTCGCTGTGGTGTCTGTCGACAACCAGGCGTTCTACAACAACAGCAAGATAGCCTCCATAGATCTGGGAGGCGTCAAGACGATAGGATTCAAAGCTTTCGCCAACTGCACCGCGCTCAGGTCTGCCGATATCGACAGCGTAGTATCCATCGGAAGCTACGCCTTCTTCGGATGCACCGCGCTGTCTCATATAGCCTTCGCAGACGGCCTCTCCAGCGTAGGGACGAGCGCGTTCAGCAAGATCAAGTTCGTCGCAGGCGGCACAGATGTCATTCCTGCTGCGAAGAACCTCGCAGGAAAGGAGTTCTCCGGCATAGGCGGCGTCCTGAGCGAGGTCCAGAGCACGGTCGGCGTGGGCACGACGTTCTCCTCGGATTCCGTGAAGTACGAGATCGTGTCCATGGCGCCTAGGCAGGTGTCTGTCGCTGGATGCGAGTCCGGAACCAGCAGCATAACGATTCCTGGCAGCGTTTCCTACAAGGGGAGCTCCTACAGCGTAGTCTCGGTGAAGGACCAGGCGTTCTACAACAACACTGCAATCCAGTCCGTCGACCTGGGCGGCGTCGAGTCCGTCGGGTTCAAGTCCTTCGCCAACTGCGCGTTCCTGGAGACCGTGAAGATGAGAAGCGTCGAGTTCATAGGGGGCTATGCGTTCTTCGGATGCACCGGGCTCTCCTCGATAGAGTTCTCCAACGATCTCAAGACGATAGGGACCAGCGCATTCTCCAAGGTGAAGTTCTATTCGGGCTCCACGGAGCTGTCGGCAAAGGCGCCCAATCTCGCTGGCAAGACGTTCGCTGGGTCGAGCGGATTCCTCTATCTGAACGAGGCCCAGGTGTCGATAGGGACCACGTTCAAGGCGGATGCGCTCATCTGCGAAGTGATCTCCCTCAACCCCAACAAGGTCGCTCTGTGCGGCGCATCGGTCGGCGCCCGCGACATCGTCGTCCCGGACAAGGTGGCATACGGCGGCCTGGAGTTCGTCGTGACATCGGTGGCAGACCAGGCGTTCTACAACAACAAGGTCATCCTGAACGTCGACCTCGGAAGCGTGGAGACAATCGGGTTCAAGTCCTTCGCCAACTGCGTCTTCCTCGAGACAGCCAAGCTGGGCAAGGTCTCGAGCATCGGGAAGTACGCGTTCTTCGGCAGCACCGGACTCTCGTCGATTAGCTTCTCCTCTGGTTTGAAGGCTGTCGAAAGCAGCTCATTCGGAAAGATAAGCTTCTACAGCGACTCCGAAATCGTCAGCGCGACCGCTTCCAACCTCGCAGGCAAGACCTTTGTCGGATCCGGAAGTGTCCTCTACAGTAAAAATACTGGAATAACCGTTGGCACTGTGTTCTCCGCAGACGGGGTGCAATACAAGGTCATATCCACTAGCCCTCTAGAAGTCGCTGTCGCAGGGTCCGCGCTGAAGAACATAGTCGTTCCGAGCGAGGTGAATTATGCTGATCAGATTCTTGCGGTCGTGTCTGTGGCTGATCAGGCGTTCTATAACAACAAGGTCTTGGAGTCCATTGATTTGGGGAATGTGAAGTATGTTGGATTCAAGTCCTTCGCTAACTGCACGTCTTTGAGAAATGTTTCGCTGCCGATGGTAGAGAGCATAGGCAAATATGCGTTCTTCGGATCCACAGGGTTAGAGTCTATCGCATTCTCCGACAGTTTGTCTTCTATCGGTACGTCTGCCTTCACCAAGATTTCTTTTAGTAGAGAGTCTCAAGAAATAACTCCTACAGCTGAGAATCTTGCTGGAAAAACGTTCTTGGGATCTTCTGGAGTTTTGATGGAGAAATCTTCAGAAATTATTAAATCATGTGTAATCACGATTATTGTTCAGCAGGAAGGTTTCGGAACAGTTACTCAGAGTCGCGTTATGGTAGAAAAAGGGACGACAGTATCCTCAGAGGGTAATAATCTCAATTTAGGAATGACGATAGTAAAAGCTCTTCCTTCAGAAAGAACTGCACAGTATACATACGTCTTTTCAGAATGGACGATACCTAGCTCCATAGTTAACGGAGATGCCACCATCACAGCTCATTTTGCGAGAACTATTAACCAATACCATATAGTTTGGCAATATGAAAATGGGGGAATTATTGCTGAAGATAGTCTGAATTGGGGTGAACAACCTCCTGTGAGAGTTCCAGCGAGAGAGTCGGACTCAGGTTATGCATACGTATTCGTTGGCTGGATTCCAGAAATCAAAGTTGTCACAGAGGATGCAACATATACTGCAGTGTTTGAAAAGACAATTAAGGACTATAATGTTAATTTCATCAATTGGAATGATGAAATTGTATACAGTGGAACCCATCACATTGGTGATTTGATTGTTGTTCCAAATGTTTCAAGACAGGGGTATACATTTATAGAATGGAGGTCAGGCAATACATCCTTGCATATCGGATCGAATTATTATGTGGACAGTGACGCATCGTTCAATGCAGTTTTTGCTGAGAATGTTAGGATAGTGTTCTCTACTGATTCCTTTGATAAAAATTATAAAGCGTATATAGATGACAATGGCACCAGCACAAATACAATTAATACATACGTTGGAGCTACAATAAACAAATCATATTTGAATACATATCGTGCTAATTTCACATTCATGGGTTGTTATATAGATGAAAAGTGTACAATACCATGGGACTATACTGTTAAAAATGACAATCTTAATGAGTATAACCAGATGTATGTATACATGAAGTGGGATTCCAAATCATACCCACAATACAGCCCTGTTGCAACATACAAAGATGAACCAGTTCTCATAAGCATATATTCGGATGAGAATGGGAATCAATATTATACTTACATAGTTGGTGTTGCTGAAGATGTACTTTTGTATGACATTAAACATTTCTTTGCAGCAGAAGGAAACATTATAAGTTTTACTGATTGGTCAACTTCAGAAACAGAGATAACGAATTATGTAGAAGTTACAGTAACAGATGGCACAAGTAGCTCTACTACAACTAGCACAATGTCTAACCCCTCATCAACTTTGGATGGAATATCATCTGTACTTGGTGGAATATCGTCTGTATGTGGTGTATTCGGGGGACCATGGGGAAAAGTAATATCAGCTTCAACTGGAGGAATAGGAGCTATCCTTGGTACGGTTTCGGCTTCGTCACCTACAGAATATACAACATCTACGGAAGAAAAGATACACAGTATAGCAAATACTACTGGTTATTCCGATGCAAAAAAGTCGGGAACCGGATCGTCAATTTCTTCTCAGTTCAGTCTTGCGACAGCAAATCCTAATGACATTTTGATGTACGGTGTTTTTGGAAATGTCGAATACATTCAAATTGTCAAAATAGATTCGAAAGGTATTGTAACTAATCACTATACATATAATCTGTATTCTTCGCATGAATGCTGGAAATCATTTGATTACTATGGCAGTAGTGATGGTGTTGATGAATATCTTAACAAATATCTTTCAGACAATTCATTGATGAAGAGAAACGATAAAACCAGTGCAGAAATCAAATATGAAATCGACGCAATAATGAAAGAATTGGGGGTGTCTGGTTCTGGCTCATCTAACAAACCATATTTGCTAAAAGATGCCGAAGATATGAGGGCATTAGGATTACAACCCTGTTCTCATTTCAAATTGGCAAATGACATAGATATGAGTTACGTGAAGAATTGGATACCTATCTTAATGTTCAATGGCGAGTTAGATGGAAATGGACACACGCTATACTCATTGAACATCACGAAAGATTATGGAACTAACTCAACGGGTCTGATTGAAAAAACTGGAAAAACATCCAATATACATGACCTAACGGTTCAATGGTTTCATACGATAATCGATGCCGACAAGGTATATGCCATAGGCAGCCTTATTGGAGATAATTGGGGGACACTTAGGAATGTTACAGCAAAGAATTGCGTATTTGAATTTACACGTGAATGTGAGGTAGAAAGATTTGGATATTTGATAGGATCAACTGTCGAAGTATTCGGATGCGATGCAATAGATTGTTATTTCACTGGAGTGACCGATCCCAAAAAACTGGGTGCTGTAAAGGTCATCGGTCCGAACGATCTCTTGGGCGTTACTATCAATGCTTGTAGCTATGTACTTGTATCAGATTTAGACTTGTCTGATGTTTCTAACTATATTTCCTACCATAATTATTCATTTCATGGAACATTGGATGGGAAAGATCATACAATATCAAATCTAAATATCAATGTCGACTATTCTTTGAAAAAAGAAGACTCGTATGGACAATCATATTCAGGATTGTTTTGGAGCAATCATGGATCGATAAGTAATATTAGATTTGTCAGCCCTAATCTAACTGTTAATAATGGTACACATAGTGATTTTACTTCTTTGTTGTGTGGATTTAATGAAGGTACTATAAATAATATAAAAGTCGATAGTCCCTCTGTACATTGCCAATCTCAGAGGTTCGAATATGCAGGTATTGTTACCGCCCTTAACAAAAGTACAGGAACAGTGTCGAACTGTACTATTAACAACATGAGTGCATATGTCAGTGGTGATTTTGGCGGAATAGTTGGTATAAACTGGGGAACACTAAGTTCGTGCACAATATCTGGTGGGTACATAGATTGTTATGCCTATTATGGCGGATATAAGAATGTTTACATCGGAGGTGTAGTCGGATATACAGCTAATGATGTGAGCTACTGCAATGCATATGATTTGGATCTGTATCTAAATCGTTCATATAGGGATTACATGTGGGATAATGATATGTATCCTTTTATGGGGTATGTTGTGGGATATGCATATAAATGCACAGTTAGTTATTGTTATGTGGACAAATATTGTTCAAAAACAAATAACGACGTGTATCTAGGGTGGTTTGCAAATAATCACTATTATGGGTACAACGGACAAAATGACGGTATAATAGGGCATTCGAGTGGAGCCAAATTCAAAGAGTGTAAAAAAGTGAATTAAGGAATTGAATAAACATTTTACCCGCGTTATGCGGGGATTTTAACTTTATAGTGCATCTTAGTGTGTCTAATCGTACATTAGACACCCTTGGTTTGAAATTCTCGGTTTTTCTCGTTACATCAAATAATGAGTTCCCACCCTAGCGTACTATAGTTTTGAGCGCCTGAACAGGGGCTGTTTTTCCTTTCTGGGCCTGAACAGTACACCCTAACCTCGACATGAAATGAGGGTTCTCTATAGTACTCGCGCACGTGCGCACGCACGCGAATGGCGATGGCCGGTGCCGGCCACCGATAGCTGCAGCTAGGGGGCCCCACCGGTGAGTCGCATCCCCAATCGACAGTTACGATGCGGATGCCTGAGAAGATGCCGCCGGATACGCGTCGAGCCCTTTGGGAGCCTTCTTTCTCGCCTCTATGCGCTCGAAAATGCCCGTGGATTCGGGCTTCACGCCGCTCAGAACCACCTGATTGCGGTTGTTATCGTCGCGGTAATAGGTTGCTGTCAATTGGGTCAGCATCCTGCATATGGATTTGTTGTCGGGGCGATGGCTCCTGATCGCTCTGATTCCTTTGCGCATGACGGCCACCACGTCCGCCGGATACTCGTAGCGTATGGCCGAAAGTACCGCCTCGGCCAGCAGGGCCAGCACCATGCGGCCCGTGATGGAGTCGTCGTCCCAGACCCTCATCGGCTTGATGCCCGCAACGTTCTTCAGGGACCTTATCGCATGCTCTATAGCTATCCTCTTGCGGTACTTCTGTATGGCCTCCAACGGTGTCAAAGGGGCGCTGGATTCCAGATGGAAAAATCCGCAGTAGCGGCCCTTGTACTTCTCGACGAGCGCGGCCTTCTCCTCTTCCGAGTACTCAGTCAGTATCTGTTGGATGCTCACCTTAACGTCGAAGTCTATGAACTCGTTGGTCTTCACGTCCACGAGGCTCATGGGATCTATCTCGCCGTTCTATAGCGCCCTCGCAGCTTCCGCCATGCGCTCGACCTTGCGCTCGGCGGCATGTGCCTTGGCATCGGCGAGATAGTCCGCCCTGAAGACGTACTTCGTTCTGCCGGAGGACTCGAACGTCTCGCACCAGCATACGAGGCCCGGTTCCACCTCGATGGGTTCCTTCTCTTTCGCCAGCTCGAGATCGGCCTTGTTCATGCTCTTCCGGGTCAGGTACTCATGCCCCATCCTGTTGATCGCTTCGGTGTTGTACACCGAAGCTCCGCCGTTGTCGAATATCACCCATGACGCGTTCCCGAGGGCCCTGTTGATCTCGAGGAGCGCGTTCTTCTCGGGCCCTTCTTCTTCATCGTCCTTGGGCTTCTTCTTGCGGCCCTTCCTGGCTTTGCCCCTGCTCAGACTGCTCAGTTCGCGCTCCTTGCTGCGGAGCCTTATGTTGGACACCAGCTTGTCGGAGATCCGCTCATATGCGTGGAGATCCTCGTGGTCGATAAGCCCCATCATCTCCGGCAGCGATTTCGCATACTGCTCCTCGTCGCTGACGTTGCCGGCATACTCGTGGATGTAGAACGGTATCCTGCTGTCTTCGAACATGCCCAGCATGAACTCGGCCTGCAAGCCGTCCGGGTTCTTGTCCCTGGGATATCCCGCCTTGCGGAGGCCGCCCTCGCTGTTGGCGGCTATGGACGAACCGTCGGCATCGACGTCCGTATCCAGTTCCGGGAACGTCTTCCTCAGCCCCCTGTAAAGTGCGAGGATCACCCCCTCCCTGTTGCGCCCGAGGATCTGCAGAGCGCGGTTCAGGGTCCTCTGCGAGACCTCCTCTTTGATTCCGAAGAGCTTGCGGACGCGCGGATCCTTCAGCCACTCGGCGCACGCCGCCATCGAATTGTCCTCGGACAGGGCGAACGACATCAGGATGGCGGTAAGCGATGCCATGCCCACGCCCTTCTTCTTGAGCGAGTCCAGGTATTGGCTCAGTCCCAGGCTATCGAAGTAGGCCCTCACCGCATCTATGAGTCCGATGGGAACTGTTATATTGTTGGCCGACGCCTTGCAGGTGTCGGCCGACACGGTTGCTTTGGTCACAACATGACGACAGTGCTCGGCCGTACACATTATTGCCGACGTTACATGCGATCCATGCATGCATCCCCGAAATTGAGGCCGCATACCCCTGTAGAGGCCTTGTCATATGGTGGCGAATCAATCTCACGCGTGCACATGCGCGCAATAGAATAGAACCCTCATTTCATGTCGAGGTTAGGCTCGAGAACACAATACGTTTTGGAAGGCCTCTAGGAAAAAGGAAGGAACGCTTCATAGAGAACAAGATCAGGTCCATCGAATCCCTCGAGCCGTATCCGGAAGGCAAAGGCATCGAAGGATTGGCCGAAACAACAAGAAAAGCGTTCGAGGGGATCGACATCTGTATGCAGAGGATCGAGACGGACGATCCTCTCGAATTTCGCAAAACCCACTCGACCTTCATGGACATTGAACAAATGGGTCAGACCCTCAAAGATATGAACGTATCTGCCAGAAGGCTCAAGAATCTACTGGCTACAGGGAAACCAGAAACGATCATCCCTTCTCTGGTAACCCAGTACAATACGGTATTCGAGAACTGGTACAAACCCGTATACGGCATCATACAGGAAATCCTGAAAGACAGCATCGAAGATAGGAAAGAACGCAACGAACGCATAGAGGAGATCTTGTCTATCGAAAGGACCCATTTGTGCAAGGACGGGGTCAAATCGGACCTCAGATGCATCAGGAACGCCATATCGCATCCTCGTGGATGTGACTGTTATGATCACTACCACTTCGAGTTCGAAGACGGATCGTCCCAAGAAATGAGCATCGAAGAATTCCACAGGACGCTCGCCCTTATGACCAATAAAACAACGCTGGTATGGCGCTCTCTGGACGTGTTCCTGGACTTCAGGATGTACCATCTCCTGTTCGAGAGGACTGCTTAATAAGGGGCACCTTCACCATATCGATGCCCCGTACCGATTCGAATGCTCAAATCGTCTTGATAACGATCTGCCCTTAGAACTGATGGAACCTGTTCGTCACCTACAAATACGGCCCAATCCATCTTTCGAGTGTTGAGAAGATGCGCTTGGAACTCCATAACGTCGGCTGCATTGGGGATGCGGACATCCGCCTGGACGGCATCACGGTGCTGACCGGCTACAACTCCACCGGCAAGAGCACAGTCCTCAAAGCCGCCTACGCCCTCCTGTCCTCGCAGCACGATGTGCGGAAGCGCGTAACGGACGACATAGAAGACAGAGTGTACATGGCTCAACACATCGATGGCCGTTTCTCCGAGTCCGAAGAGCCCTCGGGCACGCTCCTACAGCGCCTCTCAGATGTCCTTTCCAAGAAAGAGCCCGAAAGGAAACTCCCGGCTCCCTACCTAAAAAAGCTCAGCCTCATGAAAGATTACCTCGAAGGCAAAACAAAGACCTCCGTCTTCAGCAGGCAATACCTTCTGGACTGTGTGGAAAAAGAATTCGACGGCCAGATGTTCACAATAGGATCAGAAGGAGGATTCGCACGCATAACACTCGACGACAAAACTGTCATATCCATCGATGCCGAGATGAATGTAGACGTAGTAGATGATGTGGAAACACCATCCGTCTCCTATGTGGACACTCCCCTCGTCCTGGATGATGGATCGCCGTTCATGATCTCGTACGATATTATGCAGTGTGATCACCGGTCGGACATCGCAGAGAAGCTGTTTCGCAGCAATAATGCCACCAGCGTGTTCGACAGGATCGCATCCGAAGAATCTGTATCCAAACTGGATTCCATCGTCTCCAGAGCCCTTCCGGGGACATTGAGATTCACCAACAAGGGCCTCGTATACGACTCCGAGGAAGCGAAAGGCGTCAAGGCGTCCAACCTGGCGTCCGGCATGAAGGTCTTCGCCATAATCCGCATCCTGGTTAAGAAGGGACACCTCAGGGAGGGGGACGTGCTGCTGATCGACGAGCCGGAGATCCACCTGCATCCGGAATGGCAACACGTCCTGGCCGAGCTGCTGGTATCCATGAGCAAAGAGCTGGGCGTCAGGATACTGATGACCACCCACAGCCCCCAGTTCCTGATGTCTATAGAGGGCTATTCTAGCCAGGAAGATGTAGACGCACGCTTCTATCAAGCGGTCGACAGCGGAAAGAGGACATTCAGGGATGTCACGGACGACCTGGAAGCTGTATATCGCAGCATGACGCAGCCGCTGATCGAAGCCGACGACATGAGGCATGGCGATGAATAAAGGAGGGAAGCTGTCGGACCTTCAGGACTTCGTCTGCAGCATGGATGAGATGAAAGGCGACCTGGAGATCCATCCGATGGCAGAAGCAGTGAATTTCGACGGCCTGGTGGAATCATGCTTCAAGAAGATGCGGCCATCATCGGCAGACTGCATGTTCCTGTCCGATGGAAAGACCGTATATCTGGAATTCAAGACATGGCCGTACAGCCCCGAATCCGGATCTGACGAGACGGATCCTTTTGACTTCGGAAGCGACCCCTGTGGGAGACTTCAAACGGAATACCAGCGCATGAAGCACGATCAGAAGATTAAAGAACAGGAGTGGAGCGTCTGCAAGAAGCTCACGGACACTGCAATGATACATCGCTGTTTCATGAGCCAGCTTAACCCCCTGCCTGCGGAATCCGAGTTCTGGCTGGTCGACGACAGGCCTTCGGAAGTCAATGTCAGCATCATGGCCAACAGATCCGGACTCGATCACATACCGAGCTATCTCCGCCGGTATCTGCACAGATACGAGGGGGAATAGTTCTACTTCGACTGCATCAGATACTACAGCCCCGGCGAATTCATGAGATGGCTGAAAGAGAACGAGAAGACGATAGCGATCCCATGCACAGGCCAGAGCCGATGCAGGCCTAACACGGGGCCAGTGGACCGGACAAAGAACCTGGTGTATGCAACAGCCGCGAAAGGCCTGGTCCCGAAGACGGGTTCCAAACTACCGGCCGGGCATGCTGGCGATGGAACACTATAGTCTTACCTATGCTTTGAATACTCTTCGGGTCGAAAAGCGTCCGATATGACGCAAGAAGGCGCCGATGCATCCATGGCGCCTGTGTCCTATGCCGCAACCTCGACAGTCATCCTGTTCGATGGTGTTAAATCGCAGGACACACATGCGATACCTGGACACCTTGGCCGGCCCCGAAGGGCCGTAAGGCGTTTCACCTCCTTGACAGGAGGCCGATGATGCCAACAATGAGTTGGAGCAACATCAGGACCAGGGACAGTTTTGCAGTCAGGCCCTGGTCCTTCTCGTCTTCCAGGATTACACCTCCTCAAAGATTCTCAGGACGGGGTCCAGCACACATGGAAGCCCTGCATGCCGGACTTCCACCCTGGCGACGATTGATTCGGCACCCTGGTATATGATGGTTCTGCGCGCAATTCGCTCGACCGACGGCTCGGATATGGAGGGCCCCTGGTTCTGAATGCGAGCGATCGAATCCGGATCGACCGTGCCATGATTCCACCGTTATAGAATATGTGATTCTATGGTATCTGGACAAGCGCTCTTCAAGAGAACAGCAATACACAGCAAAGAGGAAACAGACCTTCCGACAGCCAGGGTGAACCATGATAAGAGATAGACTATAGTCTCCACATGATGAAAGAATCTGCCGAGGCCGTCGCAATTCTGCTTTTCATAAAACTATAGTATTACCATGGCCGAACAAAACATCAGCAGGAGCAATATGCTAAGCATGAGCCGGAGCGAATAGAGCGAAATCCGTCAGACCTTTCCCCGCCTCTTCAAAAGATGATCCCAGAAATCCGCGATATTCATGCCAGCAAGCTCCTATGCCCTCTCCAAGCTCGCCTTCCTCCCCAAATAAATACGGGTCGCGATCCCAACCCTGCGTCTGAGAAGGTCGTCCTTCACCTCCGACATAGAGAGGTGTTCACAGCCGATGCTGTCCAAATCGTCTAATAAACCGATAGCAACAGCTCGTCCTCGTCCAGGCCTGCCAGATACCTGCTCATCCTGCCTATTCTGAAGCCAGCATACCCGGATAGGGTCTGATCCTGGTCGTCTCCTTCGCCGCATCAGACGATGTGCTGCGGGGCCCCTCTTTTCCACGGGACAGCCCGTATCGTTCGGACCCCTCTTCTTCTCATCGACAGGACAGTCGTATAGACCGAATTTGTAAGAGAACTGAGACCCTCATGCGAATACAATATAGTCTAAAAGTGATATTTGTGAAATCTTCACAAAAATGATTTAAACTCATATCTTCTGACCACGTCAGAATGATACTGGATTTCACAGTCGAGAATTACGGGCCCTTCAAAGACGAGGTCGTCCTTGACTTCAGGCCGTCCAAGCTGAGCGACCCGGAGGACAACATCCTTCGTTCCGGCAGCCACGAGTCGCTGGACTCCATAGTCGTTTTCGGCCCCAACGCTTCCGGGAAGTCCCGCCTTCTCCATGCTGTCGGCGTAATGTCCAACCTGATGCGCTTTCCGCTTCCGGCGAACATGCCTATACCGTTCTACGACCCTTTCAGGCTGGATCCCCGCTCCAGGAGATCGCCCACGAGGATGAGGGTACGCTTCGTGGAGGACAGGATCCTGTACGACTACTCCGTGTCCTACAACTCCGACAGGATCGTCTCCGAAGAGCTGTACCACAGCCCGAACGGCACCCGCTCCAAGGTGTTCACCAGATCCGCGGACAGCATATCCGTGACCTCGACGCCGTCGGGAAAGAAGCTGTCCCGCATAAAAGGACAGGCAGGGAGGAACTCCACGTTCGTCTCTGTTGCGGCCCAGTTCAACCATGAAGTGTGCCTGAAGGTCAACGAAGCCATGAGCAGGGTCATCCTGCTGACAGGCGAGATGGGAGGCGTCATAAACTCCACGATCATGCGGATGAATTCGGATGCAGAATTCAAGTCGAAGCTCGTGGAGGCCATGAACGTCGCCGACTTCAGCATATCCGGTATCGACGGCTCGGTCAGAGAGAGGCATGTGGCGGACATGCGCAACATCATTCCGGAGCAGATCATCGGGCTGATGATGGCGACGAGCTCCACCAGGATCAATGAGATGACGCTGAGCATGACCCATGACGTCGTCTCGTCGGGACTCAGCGATGCGGACCGCACGTTCCCGTACATCATGGAGTCCAACGGGACCATCCGCATGCTGTACATAATGGGGCCTGTCATAGAGACCCTCCGCACCGGAGGGTTCCTCGCGGTGGACGAGTTCGCTTCGTTCCTTGACGACTCCATCTGCAGATGGATCATAGGGCTGTTCCGCAGCGATAAGAACCCGAACGGCGCCCAGCTCCTGGTGAACACGCACGACCAGCTCCTCATGGACACCGACGAGCTCCTCCGCAGGGACCAGGTATATCTGGTCTCCAAGGACAGGAGCACGCAGCAGTCCGAGGTCAAAGCGCTGTCCGAGTTCAGCATCAGGAAGGACTGCGACCCCAGAAGATGGTTCTCTTTGGGAAAGCTGGGGTCCAGGCCCACCATATTGGACGAGGGGTGGTCCGATTTCGAAAGACCCCCGTCCCAAAAAGATAGGCCATATCCAGCCGCGGAAGACGGTATTGATGATGGTGGAGGGAGAGTCCGAGGAGGTCTACTTCAACCGCATAGCGCGCATGACAGATCGCTATAGCATAAAGACGAAGGTCTCCAAGGACAAGAAATGCGTAGACATAGTCAAGAACTGCGCTGAGGAGGCGAGACGCCTCGGCCTGGAAGACGACGAGATCAGAGTCGCAGTCTTCGATTCGGATGCGGCTAGCAAGGAAGAGATCGAAGAGGCCGTCCGCATTTCAAAACAGGAAGGCGTCATGGCCATGACATCGAACCTTTCTTTCGAGGTCTGGCTGCTGATGCACCTCGAAGACGTTTCGCATGTCTATACGCAGAAGGACTACGAGGACAGGCTGTCCTAACTTCTGGGACGCAGATACAAGAAATCCCAAGGCCTGAAGGAAATGGTCAGCCCCGACTCGGTCGAATCGGCTATGAGGAGGGGCAGGCGTTATCTGATCGATCCGTCTCCTGCCATCTGCAAATCCAAGCCTAATTCCACGACCCTGTGGCTTCTGCTGGCCGACTTGCTGGAAATCCGTTTACGATTCGCACCTGGCCCCGTTCGAGGTCCTAGTCTCCCTGCCAGTCGGCATGCTCCGGTGAAGTGGAGCCCCTCCCTCCGAGGGAGCTCCCCGACCTGGGGCGAGGCGAAGATACAGGCGAACATGACCAGGACTACTTCATGAAATCGTGCAGAAAGTGCATGATCCGTTACGGCCCCCGCCTCGACCTGTGCCGCTTCTTCAACGTTGAGACCGATCAAAGGTCGTCGGCATTCCTATCCCTGATGGGGGTCCCAGAGGGGACACTTTTCTCAGGTAGCCTCGACGCCTTACAATTGCCCCCTCAAAATCCCAAGGGTGCGAATGCCCGTCGTATCGGAATGAGCGCCCCCTTTTGTAGATATCCTTCGCGTGGGACAGGAAGATCTGCAGGATATCCCTCAGGAGAGCACGGGACGTGGGACGGCCGACGCTCAGTACCCGTAATGTATATGGAACGACCCGAACCAGAAGAACACGGCGAAGAAGCCTATCGCGCCCACGACCAAGGATATTATGGTGCCGTACGCGGCCATCTTCGAGCACTTGGGCTTCTCGTCGTGCCAGGCGGCCCACAGTATTATCCCGACCACGGGTATGAGGAACGCTATTATCGCCCACAGGACGCTCCCGTCGTCGTTAACCTCCTTGTCGGTCCTCACGGTGTTCTGCTGGACCCCGCACTTGGGGCAGAACACCGCCTCGTCGTCTATGACCTCGCCGCACTTCCTGCAATACGCCATCCGACCTCCTCCTGCCTCGATGCCAAGGCGCCGTCGCGAGAAGCCATATCGCAGGGATCGCCAGGAACGCCCATATTATGGCCGCCGCCAGGGCCCCCAGCCCGGCCATCTTCGCGCTCCTGGGCTTCTCGTGCAGCCATATTATCCACAGGACGAGCCCTGCGACGGGGATTATGAACCCCAGGACCGCCCAGAGGAAGCTGCCGTCGTCGTCGGAGCGGTCCGACTTCAGAGGAGCCTGCTGGACCCCGCACTTGGGGCAGAACACCGCCTCGTCGTCTATGACCTCGCCGCACTTCCTGCAATACGCCATATGACCGCCTCTCAGCCTTAGAAGTAAAGGGATGCCCCGATATAAACGTCTGTCCTTGGTTCACGAGAACCCCGCACGTCATGTTTTTACATGGAATCGCCGTTGACAATCTCATGATGGAGGACCTCCGCACCGAGTTCAAGCGCGAATGGAGCAGGGAACACCTCCGCAACGTCGCCGCGTTCGCCAACACGGACGGAGGAACCTTGTACATAGGCTTGGCCGACGACGGCACTCCGATCGGAGTGAAAGACATAGAGAAGGCCTGAAACGCATCCCTGACGAGATACAGAACGCCCTGGGGATAGTCCCGACCGTTGACCGCTGCTCCGTGGACGGGAAGGAATGCATATCCATAGCAGTCGAAGAGCGCCGAGACAGTGTTCCTGAGCGGGAGGGCATGGGTGAAGTCGGGAAGCACCACAAGGTCCCTGTCCGGCGCGGAGCTCAGGGAGAGGATACTGAAGGACTCCCGCATCTCGTGGACCGACCTCCCGGCGGACGGGATCGGCACAGACGACCTATCCCCCGAAGCCGTCAGGCATTTCATCAGGTCTTCCGGCAACGACGCCAACGTCTCGGAGCCTATAGCCGAGGGCGACATCCGCAGCGTGCTCTCCCATCTGGACATGATCAAGCCCGACGGCCGCATCTCCAAAGCCGCGGTGCTCCTCTTCCATCCCGAGCCGTGGAGGGTCGTCCGCGGGGCCTTCCTCATGATAGGGGAGTTCTCGGAGAAGGACGACCTTATGAGGTAGGAGTACGTCAGATGCCCTCTGATCTTGCTCCCAGACAGAGCCCTGTCCGTGCTCATGGACAAGTTCGTCCCCGGATCGTTCGACTATTCCGACATGAGAAGGAAGACGGTTCACAGGTACCCTCCCGAAGCGGTCCGCGAAATGCTGACCAACGCCATAATCCACAAAGACTCCTCCTCCCAGGAGCCTATAACGGTAAAGGTACGTCCTGGGAGCCTGTCCGTATTCAACTTCGGCAGTCTCCCCGAGGGCTGGACCGTGGAGGACCTGTACAGAGAGCACGCGTCGGTGCGCCACAACTACCTCATGGCCGAAGCCTTCCACGAGGCGGGATACATCGAGAAGTGGGGAAAGGGCATAGGCATGATCATAGAGTCCTGCAAAGAGGCGGGGCTCCCTGTCCCGATCTTCCAGGTACGCCAGAACGGCCTGGACGTCACCATCGAGAACCCGTCTGCAGAGACGGTTCCCGCAGGGCTGAGCGACGCAGAGGAGGCGGTCATGCGCGCCATAATGAACGGCTGCCGCACCAGAACGGCGATTTCAGCGGAGACGGGATTCTCGGATGCGAAGGTCAAAAGGGCTATATCCTCGCTCACCGAGTCGAATCGGATTAGAAGAGAAGGCTCCAACAAGAACGGACGCTGGGTTGTCCTCAGCGGCCAATTTTTTATCGGTTCATAATGACCCGATAAATGACCCGATAAAACAGATGAAAGGAAAGTCGCGGGAACCTTCGCCCCGCTTTGAGATCATTTCTTGATCGCATCCGCGACGCGGTCGACGAAGAGCTGCCTGAACTCCGGGATCTCCCCCAGCCCTTTGACGACCGGGAACACCTTGTACCCGTTGTGCTCCATCACAGATTTGAGAGAGTCTTCCTCGTCGCCGGCCATGTCGTTGTTGGCATGGTCCCCCGCGACTATCATGAAGGGCTGCAGGACCACGTTCCTTATCCCGGCCCCCTTCATCAGCGCCATGGTGTCGTAGAAGTCGGGGAATCCCTCCACCGTGGTCACGAACACGTCGTCCAGCCCCGAGAGCCACAGCGCAAGCTGCAGCTGGCTGTACGCAGAGTTCGCGAAGTGCTCCGTCCCGTGCCCCATGAGGACGACCGCCGCGTCCGGCCCGGCCATCTCCTTGGCGGGCTCGACTATCCCCACGCCGATGGCCTCGACCACCTTGTCGTAGTCCTCCTGCGACGTCAGCAGGGGCTTCCCCATCCTGATGCACCTGAACCTGTCCCTGAACTGCTCCACGAACCCTGCCACGAAGTCGTACTCGGTCCCGTTCATGATGTGCGTGGGCTGCACCACCACGGTGTCGAACCCGTCGTCGGCCAGCCTCTGGAGGGCGGCGTCTATGTAGTCCACGCTCTCCCCGTCGCGCTCCTTGAGCTTCTTGATGATCATCTTGCTGGTGAAGGCCCTGCGGACCTCCCATGCGGGGAAGGATTCGGCCAGGAGGCCCTCGATGGCCCCTATGGTCTTCTCGCGGTTGTCGTTATAGCTCGTCCCGAAGCTTATGACCAGAAGCGCTTTCTTCGCCATGATATCGGCTGGACATGACATCCATCGGATAAATCACTTGTCGGCGTACGGAGGATGTCCCGTGCGCGCACGCGCCCCTTTTAAGACAGCAAGGGGAATGATCGCCGTCCATGGCACAGAACGGGCGCATGAGGCCGACGGCGGACCAGGACTTCAAGGCGATGATGGGGGATCCCAGGGTGCTCGCCTGCCTGCTGAGGATCGCCGTGCCGGAGATGGATAACACGAGCGCGGAGTCGGTCCGCGAGATGATGAGGAACGGCACGATAGCGCCGCTGAACACCGAGCTGGTGACGCCCATGGGCCGGCCCATGCGCATGGACGTGTTTTACAAGGTCCTCTTACCGGGAGGAAGATGGGCATAGGTCGACATCGAAGGGCAGATGTACCGCGATCGCGGCGACAGGTATCTCCGCAGGGGGCTGGCGTACACAGCAAAGGTCCTGGACGACCAAAGAGGGCTGCCCGGATGGAAAGGATACTCGAGCACGTGCAAGGTGTACGCGATATGGGTGCTCTTCGAGCCGCACAGGACGGAGCGCAACGCGGTCGTCAGGCACAGGATAGAAGGCGCCGTCGAATCGCGCCTGCACAGGCCGGCACCCGAAAGCCTCGACATGATCGACCTTGTCACCGTGGGGATAGGGCACCCGGACGATGCCGAGACCGAGGACATGAAATCGTTCGACGCCCTGTTCTATAAGAAGATAGGAAGAAGGAAGCAGGAGAGAATTCTGAAGGAAGCTTTTAAGTTGAGTCCGAAAGATGGTCTTCTGAGACTGACAAGAGGTTGGAGGATGAGCCTAGACAAGGAGTTCGAGAACCACTGGAAGAGGATAGGAAGGAAAGAAGGAGTCGCGATTGGCGTGGAGAAAGGAGTTGCAAAAGGGAGAGCAGAGGAGCGCGAGAAAACCGTGGAGATGTACGCTGACTCGGTCCTGGCCATCATGAAGGAGAAAGGGGATTCCCTCGAAGACTCGATGAGGTACGTTCCGTCCCAATTATCCGATCTGGTTAGGAAAAGGGTGGAAGACAGATTGGCCAAAGCTACCCCATGACGAGATCAATGCGCGCGTGTAATTCGAATCGCAGGAGATGAATCTACCATGGGCAACCTGGACAAGGAGTTCGAGAACCACTGGAAGAGGATAGGATGGAAAGAAGGCTGGGAAAAAGGATGGAAAGAAGGCTGGGAAAAAGGATGGAAAGAAGGCTGGGAAAAAGGATGGAAAGAAGGCTGGGCTCAAGGCGTAGAGGAGGAGCGCAAAAAGGCCGCGGACGGGTTTGCCTACTTTGTATTAGCCCTCATGAAGGAGAAGGGATGCGCGCTCGAGGACTCGATGAGGTACGTTCCGTCCCAATTATCCGACCAGGTGAAAAAGAAGGTGGAGGACCGCCTCAGGCATGCGTCCGGCGATTCCCAAACCTCTGACTCGCGCACGAACCTATTTGATGTTCAGACGACATCCGCTGTCCATGACAACCGTCATAATGCACACGTCCATGGGAAACATCGTCATCAAGCTGCACGAAGACATGCCGATCACCACCGGCAACTTCGTGAAGCTCGCCAACGAAGGCTTCTACGACGGCGTGATATTCCACAGGGTCATCGAGGACTTCATGATCCAGGGCGGCGACCCGGACGGAACCGGATGCGGCGGACCGGGATACACCATCGAGGACGAGTTCGGACATGGGCACTCCAACGTCAGGGGGACCATCGCCATGGCCAACACCGGGCGCCCCAACACCGGAGGAAGCCAGTTCTTCATCAACACCGTCGACAACAGCTACCTCGACAAGGAGAACCCTAGCACCCCCTACGCCCACCCCGTCTTCGGCACCGTCATCGAGGGGATGGAAGTGGCCGACGCCATCAGCAAGGTCAAGACCGACCGCAACGACAAGCCCCTGAGAGACGTGGTCATCGAGAGGATGCAGGTCCTCGACGACTGAGGGCAAAACCCGGAGGGTCTCCCCCTCCGCTTTCTTTTTTCACTGGACGAGGTAGTCGTCCACCACAAGATGCCTTCCGGAGCGGAGGTATATCAGCGGGACCTTCTCCTTCCTGAGCCTCCCGCGGAGCTCCTTGTCGTTGGTTAGGACGTAGGCGCCCTCCTTGAGGGCCAGCTCTATGACGGAGTCGTCGCCGGAAGCCTTCGTAGGGATGATCTCGTACCTGCGGGCGAGCATGAGGGCCGCCCTGGCGTACCTGTGCTTGAGATGCTTCAGCTCCCCTATAAGCGGGCCTGGGACGACTATCCTGGACTCGCCCAGAAGGTCTCTGAGGGCGATGTCCAGGTTTATCCTGACCTCGAAGGGCATCAGTAAGGCGTTTGTGTCCAAGACCACGGTCTGCATGGCCTCACTGTTCTACTATGCCGTAGCCGATGAGTCTCCACTTGTTGGAGATCCTTCTCGATATGGCGACCCTCTGGCCGGGAAGTATGCACACGGGTATCTTGAGCACGACCTCGGCCGACCCGTTCCTCGCGCTCTTCACCACGCCGACGGTGGTCGCGGTGCCGACGCTCAGCATCAGGGGCTCGTTGCTCTTGATGTCCTCGACGGACAGCTCCGAGGACGAACCGACGACGCGGTCCAGCAGGGTGGTCCTCATGGTGAAGTCGTGCGCCACCTTGGGAAGGTTCCCGGGAACGCCGATGACCCTTCCGGTCAGGCCGTCGGACTTCGTAATGGACGCGTCCAGGCCGGTCCCGATGGCTATGAGGCCTCCGGGGAGCACCTTCTTGACGCTCTTCCCGCCCGCCTCGAGGGAGGTCACCTTCGCGGTTATCCTCTCGTACACGGTCTTCCCTGCCACCTCGGTCTTCCTGCCGGGGAGTATCTCGATGTCGTCCCCCACCTTGAGAGTCCCCTGTATCAGGGTCCCTCCGAGCACCCCTCCCTTGAGCTTCTCGGGAACGGTTCCAGGGGAGTTGATGTCGAACGAGCGGGCGACGTGCATCAGCGGGGACGCGTCAGGGTCCCTCTTGACCTTAGAGACGATGTTGTCCTCTATCGCCTTCACGAGCATGTCGATGTTGACGCCGCGGTTGGCGGAGATGGGGATGATGGGCGCGTTCTCGGCTATCGTCCCCTTGACGAACTCCTTGATCTCCTTGTAGTTCTGAACGGCCTGCTCCCTGCTGACGATGTCGATCTTGTTCTGGACGATGATTATGTTCTCGATCCCTATGATCGACAGGGCCATCAGGTGCTCCTTCGTCTGCGGCTGGGGGCACTTCTCGTTGGCGGCCACCAGGAGCAGGGCGCCGTCCATCAGGGCGGCTCCGGACAGCATGGTGGCCATCAGGGTCTCGTGACCGGGGGCGTCCACGAAGGACACGGCCCTCAGGAACTCGGTCTCCGCTCCGCAGTTGGCGCACTTCTTCTTGGTGCCGTAGGCGGCGGGCCCCTGGCATTCGGGGCACTTGTAGAACGCTACGTCCGCGTACCCGAGACGGATGGAGATGCCTCTCTTGAGCTCCTCGGAATGGCGGTCCGTCCACTCGCCGGAAAGCGCCTTGGTCAGGGTCGTCTTCCCATGGTCGACGTGGCCGATCATCCCGATGTTTATCTCGGGCTGCTGAGGTACTTTCATCAGCTCTCCGCGGGCGCCTCGGGGTTGAGGCACTCCTCGATGGTTTTGGGCCCGTACTCGGCGACGGCCATGTTGATCTGGGATATGTTGGTGGAGATGACGCGTCCGCAGATCGCGGTCCTCTTCCTCTCGCCGTGGTACCTCTCGTGGAACCCGAGGCTGTCGGAGAGCAGGAGGTTGACCCTCTTGTTGCCGGGAAGGTCCTTCCTCATGGGGGTCCCGTTCTTGTCGGAACCGCCGGTAATCTTGAGCTTGTACCCGGGGAGCCCCAGGAAAACACCGTCTATGACATCTCCGAGGCTCATGCGAGTCAGGGATGCCGCGTGGTTACCTTTGACGACGACGTTGTAGGACTTTCCAGTCTTGACGTCGTTGACAACGACCTTGTATTCAAGTTCATTAGCCATTTGAACACCTCAGGTTGGCGTTAACGGCACGTCGTTAATAAATATTGGGTATGGTATGCTAAACATAGACTTCGTGAGTGACAGGTTGCTGATTTGTTAGCCTAAGATAAATCTGTCTGTACGCCTGCGCAGAAGCGAAGGGTACGCTAGTGCCCGTAGCGTATGCGCAGGCGTATGCGTCAGGCCGCATCCGCC
>JAFYAH010000071.1 GCA_017540825.1 Candidatus Methanomethylophilaceae archaeon
ACCGGTAGAGGTAGTAATTGTTGCCGACCTTCTGGACGAAGTCATAAGTCATTGTTATAATATAACAATGTTTTAATATATAAATGCATGGAGAGCCAGCAATCAACTTGTTACAAAAGATCGGAGTTTAAAACGAGAGTTTGGGTGGCTTAGCGTCGATGTCGGGCAGATGGATATGAACGAGAGGACCGACAAGATAAATTCGAACAAGCGCCCCATATATTCGCGCAAGTCTCTGGAGGTGGGCTTCATAGCCTCTTCGGGCAACGCCAAGTACTACATCCAATCAGCTCTCTCGATAGAAGATCTCGATAAAATCGAAAGCGAGAAGAGGCCGCTGTCATGCATAGACGACTCGTTCACGAAGGTCCTGATCACCAGGAGCGGGCTCAACCCCTACAGGGACTAGAAAGGGATCGTGATTGTAGACCTGTTCGATTTCCTTCTGAACCAGGATTTCCTAACGGATCTGTGACCATACGCGTTCGAGCCTTTGAATAACTAATCGATATTTTTGCAAGTATTTGAAAAGAATCGATTATCTTCCCATGCAGTTCTGCTTGAGGGCCCTGATCAGACCTGTCCGAAGCCACGTTCATGCAATCTTGATCTGGTGATGCAGTCCGGTGATATTGTTTCAAGAAGAGGGAATCGGATCCTTAGATATCATCGATCGAGGAATATCGGATTAATGCAAAGATAGTCTGCAAAGCCGTCTGCGATAAGACAAGATTGGGAATTGTAAGCATTGCCGATTTTGCTGGAGAAAAGGCACCGGACTCTCGTGGCCAGCAAGGGCAAGGGGTCAATAAATTGATGCTGGTCGATGGCCATGCTGCGGACTTCTGTTATCTAGAAATAATACGGGAGTACGCTGAACAGGTGACGCCCATTCTCGAAAGGCCCTTGGTCGTGCTGAAAAAAGTTTGAGCATCGCCATCAGGAGGACCTCATCATCGTCTTCCGGACGGCGACGCTGCAGAGCCATGGTGCTCGGCTGTCACGCACTAGCATCGATTCCCGTCTGCACCTTCTCTAGCCTGTCACATTTCCGCTCTTCACAGCGAAGGGTCGTATCCGACCGTGTAGCTGTACTGGCTTCCGACGAACCTCACATGCTCTGGAGCCAGCGAAGCAGGTACTTCGTATCCGATCGTGAACGTCTTGGTCGATCCTTCCCCAAGGCTGACGTTGGACATTTCCGTCGAGACGCCCCAGTAGTACGAGTAGGAGTTCCCGTCGGAACATACGAGGTCGAAGTAGTTCGGGTTGGGAGAGAACCCCTCGGAATAGGAGCCGTTCCTGATGGTTAAGCTCAGGACGACCACGACTTTCCCCGCATTCGAGGACGCCATCGTTCCTGAGAAGCTGAAGCCGTAAGTTATATCAGCGCCTGGGTTCTCGATTAGCGGAGGCACCTCCCCGAACTTGTCCGCCATTTCCAGGTCCGAGTCGTACCCTGCTGTATATCTGAACTGCGAGCCCACGTACCTAATGTACTCCGTATCCAATCCTGCAGGAATCTCGTATCCTATGGTGAAGAGCTTCGACGACCCCACGCCGAGAGTCACGTCGCTCATGTCCGTCGAGACGCCCCAGTAGTACGAGTAGGAGTTCCCGTCGGAGCAGACGAGGTCGAAGAAGTTAGGGTTGGGGGAGAACCCTTCGAGATAGGAGTTGTTGCTCATTACAACCTCGAGCAGCGCTATTTCGAATCCGTGCTTGGAGGAATCTGACACTTCTTTCAGCCGGAAGTTGTAAGTCACATCGGCATCGGGGAACTCAGACAGACCTTCGCCACCCGAGGAGGTGCCGTTAGGATCGAGTTCCGGGTCGTATCCGACTGAACGATCGTATACGGAGCCGACGTACGCTATGTACTCGGGTTCGAGTCCCGCGGGAATCCTGTATCCTATGGAGAAGGCCTTCGACGACCCCACGCCGAGAGTCACGTCGCCCATGTCCGTCGAGACGCCCCAGTAGTACGAGTAGGCGTTCCCGTCGGAGCAGACGAGGTCGAAGTAGTTCGGGTTGGGTGAGAACCCCTTGGCATAGTGGTTGTTGGCTATGGTCACGTTGCAGACTGCGACGACGTATCCGGGGTCGGAATGCGCAGTCGTCTCCTCGACAGAGAAGCTGTATACGATGTCTGCTCCTGGCTCCTCGACGATGGGCGGCACTTCCCCGTTCACATTTCTCATCTCCAGTCCTGAGTCGTAACCGACTGTATAGCCGTAATGCGAACCCACGAACTTCAGGTGCTCGGCATCCAGCTCTTCCGGAATCTCGTAACCCATGGCAAACAGCTTGCAGGACCCTTCGCCGAGGGTCACGTCCGACATGTCCGTGGAATATCCCCAGTAGTACGAGTACCAGTTGCCGTCGGAGCAGGCGACGTCGAAATAGTTGGGATTGGGGGAGAACCCCTCGGCTAAGGAGTTGTTGCTGATAGCCACTTCGAACAGCACGACCTTGTACCCTTCTTTGGAGGATATGGTAGTCCCTGCCGTCCTGAAGTTGTACGTAACGTCGGCCGAGGGCTCCTCGGGCAAGGCTGCCGTCTCCCCGTAGCCGTCGGTGATCGCCAGGTCGGAGTCGTAGCCGACGGAGAACTTGTACTGAGTGCCGCTGAACGCGATGTACGCCGGCCGGAGTTCCGCGGCGACCTCGTAGCCTATGGAGAAGACCTTGGAAGACCCTTCGCCGAGGGTCACGTCGCCCATGTCAGTGGAGTACCCCCAGTAGTACGAGTAGGCGTTGCCGTCCGAGCAGACCAGGTCGTAGTAGTTGGGGTTGGGGGAATAGCCTTCGCTGTACGCAGCGTTCTTGATTGCTATGCGTACCCCTATGCATTTGTGCCCGGCTTTACCTGATTCGAAGTCGCCTACGATCTCGAAGCTGTAGACGACGTCGGCGTCCTTGTTCTCTGCCAGGTCTTCGACGGAAGCGCATTTCGAAAGAACCCCGCCGGTCCCTTCGAACGTCTTCGAGGACAGGCTCGCGGCGCTGTGGCCGATGGTCGCCCCTTTCTCGTCCTTGAACGTGATTCCTTCGAACGCATTGGACCCTATCTTCCTGATGACTTCCGGCATAGAGATGTGCTCCAGGGCACTGCAGGATCCGAACGCGAAGGCTCCGATGCTCGCAGAGCAACAGTCCATGTCCGCGCATCTGAGCTGGGCGCAACCGTAGAACGCATAGGAGCCAATAGTCTTGACGCTGGAAGGCAGACGAATCTCCTCCAGGGCGGTCTTCGAGAATGCGCGGGAGCCGATCTTCTTCAGGGAATCTCCCAGGCTCGCATCCTCCAGGCTGTAGCATTTGTAGAACGCGTATGCGCCTATAGAAGTGACCGAGCTCGGGACATCTACGGATTCCAGAGACTTGCAGGCGTAGAACGCGTAAGAGCCGATCTTCTTCAGAGAGTCGCCGAAGGATACGGGGCCGATGTTTGTGCACTTGGCGAAGGCCTTGACCCCGATGCTCTTGATGCTGTCGAGCTCTGCCGGCTTGACGTAGGTGCATCCGTAGAATGCCTCCTTTCCTATCTTCTCGATCCCGGGCATGCAGAATGCGCGTATCTTGACGTACCCCTTGAACGCGGCTTCGCCTATTGAAGTAACGTGGAAGTCGAAGCCGTCTATATTCAAAGACTCGGGCACTGTAAGATTTCTGAAAGAGCTGTCGTGGCCGACGACCTCGAGCTCGGCAGGAAGCGTCGACACAACCCTGTACAGAAGCCTGCCGTAAGGGAGGCCCTTGCCCAGCTCAGGCCCTGCCAGGCGGACAAGCTTCCCGCCGTCGTTCTCGTACATGTAGCCTTTCAGCGACTCCAGGCCATACTCCAGCGCAGATTGGTCCTCGTCTACGAACGACAAGGAGAATGCGTTGACGCCCAGGGTATTCAGGTAGGACGATATCGCGACCGACGAGAGGCTGGAGCATTTGTAGAAGGCGTACGAGCCGATGTCCCGCATCGTCTTGGCCGAGTCTTCGAGGCCGATGTCGGCAAGCCTGACGCATCTGTAGAAGGCGTAGGCGCTGATGGTCTTCAGCGATTCGCCGACATCTACGGTCTTAAGCTTCGTGCAGTTGGCGAACGCTTTGACCCCTACTACGGAGACGTTCCCGAGGTCAGCGGAAGTTATGCTCGCACACCCATAGAACGCCTCTTTGCCTATGGAAAGCACCGGGAGCTCCATGCCTTTGTAAGACACGCTGTCAGGGACTACGAGTCTCTTGGATATGCTGTCATATCCAGAAAGCTCTGCAGCTAAAGGATGCTCGGATACGACTCTGTACCTCAGCCCGTCGATGGAGAACTCTTCCCCCACGCCAGGTTCCGTAGCTGTCGCTTCATAGTTTTCGGACATTTCGATAACAATCGAGAGGCAGAAGATCAGCGCGATTGCGATCAGAACCGTCGCAATCACCGACCTTGAGCCTGTCTGGACGAAATCACTTCTTACTATTGTTTCCTCCATGGAGAAAAATAAGATTCTCAGTATTTCATCTATTTGGAGAGTGTCTTATATAATTAATACATATTTAATACATAACAGTATCTTTAGATTGTATTGTCATTGTATTATTATTAATTATATTATATTTAACTATTAATTATATTCACAATTACATCTTGAAGACGGATGATCGACTCTGGAGACTAGTCAGATCTCCCTGACCACTCTGGCAGGGACCCCGGCGACGACAGTCCTGGGCGGCACGTCGCGAGTGACGACTGCTCCAGCCGCTATTATCGAATCATGGCCTACTGTGACGCCCCTGAGTATCGTGGCGTGGGACCCAACCCAGACGTTCCTCTCCAGAACGATCTCCGATGCGAGCACGTCATGGCGGCGCTCCGGGTCCAGGTCGTGGTCGATGGTGGCGAAGACGACCTGGTGCCCTATCTGGCAGCCGTCCCCGATGCGAATCCCGCCCTGGTCCTGGAAGCAGCAGCCTGAGTTGATGAACACGCCCTCGCCGATGGAGATGTTCTTTCCGAAATCCGCATAGATCGGAGGGAACAGCATGAACCTCCCCGGGATCTCCTTCCCAGTTAGCCTGCCCATGAGGGCCCTGAGCTCCTCCTGGCCGTGGTACCCGGTGTTGATCTCGGAGGTCACCCTCTGCGCTTCGGAAGCGTACTTGTCCAGCAGCAAGAAGTCGGGATCGTCGTAGGGCAGCCTCTCTCCCGAGGAGAGCCTTTCCAGGAGCCTGTTCAAAGATGGGTCGGGCATGTCGACCGCATATCCCCGAGGATAGATATCGTTAGCGGAGCAGAGGAGGCCGCTCGAGGTCAGACGAAGAACTTCTTCCTGTCGTACTCCGAGAGGCTTCCAAGCTTCCTGACCAGGCGCGTGCTCTGGACTTCGCGGATCCCGGCGTCTACGTAGGTCTCCTTCTCCAGCCCGGCCTCCACGTAGTCCTCGATGACGTCCCTGCGCATGCCGATGCCGGGCTGGGAGGTGCACCTGCGGAACCTGACGACGCCTCCGCTGGCGCCGACCACCAGGATGGGGCGGTCCTTGACCCCGTCCAGGTTCTCGACCCACCACACCTCTCCCGGCTTAGGGTCGCGAGGGGAGCGGTTATGGCGGGACTGCTGGCTCCTCTTGTACTGGCCAAGGTAGTCGGTCATGCGTGGCGGTATCGGGCATCTGCATTATAACATGGGAGGGCGCGGCCCGCCGCATAGGAAGCCCCGACGAAGGCTGCCGGAGGACAGGTCGACCCCTCTGGACGCGATCGCTCGACTCGAGGGAACGGGTTCCTGACCACCAGCACCTCCACTGGAATCACTTCCTTCTTTCTGGTAAGGGGATCCATGAACGTCACCTTGGCATGGTACCTCTCCCTCTTCCCGACCTTGTCAGGTGCAGGGTTGTCCTCGAACCATACGGAGCAGACCTTGACGCCCTCGGAGCCGCAATCGTGCAGGGCGAGGGCCCCGCAGTACGCCGCCTTCACCTCGGACGGTTCGCCTTCCATGAAGCCATTCTTCTCTGCAGCCGAAGCATCGCATGCCTCCGTGCCGTTCATCGCATCGTCGCCCCTGTCCTCTTCTCCGATCCTCTGGATCTTCTCCAGCACCTCCTCGGGCGTGTCGCCCATGAACATGGGGATGTTCTGCGACAGGACGTAGCCCAGGGAGTACCTCCCCTTCAGGAGGCTCTTGAAGTCCTTCAGATAAGCCTTGCTTTCGTTCTCGGCGTTGATTTTCTCACCGGAGGGGATTCCTCCTCTGGCGTTGTTAAAGGTGGCGCGTGCGCGTACGCTGCAACAGCCCGGGCTCGGTTCAGATAAATACGCTGTCCCATATCCCCGGACATGAACAAGAGGTTCCTAGCTCTGGCCGTCGCAGCGGCCGCGGTGGTGGCGATCGCAGCCGCCGCTGTGCTGCTCATGAACGGCGGAGAGAAGCATACCGACCCGTCCCACACCATAGTTTCCGGCGACAAGGTGGCGGTAGACTACATCGGCACTTACTACGCGTACTACGGAGAGGCCAACTGCGCGGTGTTCGACACCAGCATCCAGAGCGTGGCGGAGGACGAGTCGGCGTTCAAGTCCTGCGACTATTCGAAGAGGCCGGCGTACTCCCCTCTCGAGTTCGAGGTCGACGACGGGAAGCTGCTGAAGAAGTTCAACGACGCCGTCGTGGGGCACAAGGCCGGAGACGTGGTGAGGACCTACCTTACGGCCGAGGAGGGGTACGTCGCGCCGGTGGAGTCAGGTACCTTGTCGGTATCCGGGAACAGCCTGTCCAGGTCGTACTACACCACATCGTCCGTGTTCTCCTCCCTTTACGGCGACGTGAAGCTCGTGCCGAACGTCCCTGCGGAGCTCACGACGACGGGCGGATGGCCGGGCATAGCCACGCTCTACGAAGACGGCATGGTCACCCTTCTGCTGACGCCTGTCGCGGGAGAGAGCTACAAGGCGTTCGACAACGGGAAGACCACGGCGTACTACGTCGTCACGGCGGTGGAGGACGACTCCATAACCTTCGACATAGACATCAGGAACCCGGTGTACGTGGACGGAAAGTCCATCCAGATGGTGAAGCTCGACATGGTGAAGAAGGCGGACTACATCACCGGGATCGACGGGTCCAGCCTGCAGTACAAGACCGGAGGGGAGAGGTACAACCAGCCCCTCTACTTCGAGATAAGGATCGTCTCCGTCAACGCGTGAGGCGTCCCGGCCCCTGGCTACCCGGGGGTCGGCTTCTTCCTTCCTCGTGGGCAACACGATATATCCTCTACGCGATTCATTCTCATGAAGCACAAGGTGAAGGTCACCGTCATCGACAAGAAGCTGTTCCCGGAGCTGCAGAGCCAGTACTGCGCCGACCCTCGGTCAGGCCCTTGCCCGTGCTACAACGTCGGCGACGAGTTCGTCTTCGAGAGGGACGAGGACAGCGACCATTTCTGGCACGGAGGCCTGAACACGCTCGTGAAGACTTCCGGGGACCCCGACAAGGTGGCCGGAGGGCCAAGGATCCCCCACTGCTCCGAGGCCTGGGACGCGATATCCAGGTACATATACGCCGGCCTGCAGGGCGGGTCGATAATGAAGGGCTGGATGAGGGACGAGAGGGTGATGATCGCATGCTGCTCGGACGGGACCAGGCCTGTCATATTCAAGATCGAGAGGATAGACGAGGAGGAGCCGCAGAAGGCTCCAGAGACGGCGAGCAGGGCTTCGGAGGTCCCTCCTGCAGCCGTCCCTGCGCCCGACACCGAGAGGCAGAAGTCAATCGCCGAGAGGCTGTTCTCTTCGAAAGGCAAGGCCTCTGCCCCTCAGCAGAAGAGCAGGCCGGATACCGTGCCGGCTCCGGAGCAGAAGGCTCCCTTCGAGGCCGCATCTCCCGACAGGGCGTCTCCCGGGCTTCCAGATCTCTTCGAATCGCCCAGGCCCTGGGACCCGAGGACGGACGGGGACTTCGAGCCGACGCTGGACTTCGGACGCTACTGGCGCCTGAACTACTCATACCTGTCGGCCGAGGAGAAGAAGGCCTACGAGGACATGGAGGCCGCCATCCTCAGAGGGTTCTCGAGCGTCAAGGTAGACCTCCCGCCGGACGAGACGCTCCTCACGAGGATCCTCAAGGCGCTCATAATGGATAACTGGTCCCTCTTCTACATAGACACCAGCGCGACCATAGTCCGCGAGCCCGGCAGGACGGACGTCTGCTTCGCCTACAACCGCTTCAAGGAGGACAGGGGAAGCTGGATGAGGGCCATGAAGGAGGCCGCCAGGAACATATTCGAGGCCAAGGTCAAGGGCTGCAGGACCCGCTACGAGGCCGAGCTCGCCATCCACGACTTCCTCACGGGCTCGGTGACTTACGACAAATCCGACCACGACGCGGCGTACAGCCCTCTGGGGCCGCTCCTCTGGAACAAAGGGGTGTGCGAGGGCATCTCGGAGGCCTTCGCGTTCCTGGCGTGCTCCTGCGGGCTCAAGGCCGCCATGACCTACGGGAAGCTCAAGAACGGGGCGCATCGCTGGAACGTGGTGGAGATAGACAACGAGAGGTACAACGTGGACGTGACGTCTGACCTGAGCGGCCTCCACGCGTATCTCAACTGCAGCGACGACACCATCGGCAGGTCGCACACGCTGTCGAGGAGGATGGGCTGCGACACCGATCGGCTGAACTTCTACAGCCTAAACGGATGCAGGTTCAAGACCGCCTACGACGCGAAAGGGTATATCGAGGAAAGGTCCAGGGGCGGGAAGGGCGCCGAGTTCGAGCTCATGCTGGAGAACGGCGTGATGCCCCAGGAGATCACCCGCATGGCCAGGAACGGGGCCGGAGGCTCAGCCGGAATCACCGTGACCAACCTGGACTACAGGTTCTACAGGGTCGTGATCAGGCGATCTCTTCGAGCCGGATCCCGGGAAGAGCCTATCGAGCGCCGCCTTGGCGTCCTTGCTGCCTTTCTCGGCCGCTTCCCTGTAGAGCTCGACGGCCTTCTGCTGAGACTTCTCCACGCCGAAGCCTCCCTCGTACATGTACCCGAGGCTGTACATCGAGAACCGGTTGCCTTGGCTCGCGGACTTCTCGAAGAGCCTGGCGGCCTCCTCCAGGGACTTCGGCACCCCTCTGCCCCGATAGTACAGCTCGGCCAGGCGCATCTGGGCCCACTGGTCCCCCTGCTCTGCGGCCTTGGCGTACCATTCAGCGGCCGTCTCGTAGGACTGGTCGATGCCAGAGCCTTTCTCGTACATCTCGCCCAGGGCCCTCTGCCCCGCCGCGTGCCCCTGCCCAGCGGCAAGCCGATACCATTTGACGGCTTCCAGAGGGATCCTCGGAACCCCGAACCCCCTCTCGTAGCAGCTGCCTATCCTGTACTGAGAGATGACGTGCCCCTGGGACGCAGCCATGTGGTACCATTTGGCGGCGGCCTCCGGTACGACCGGGACCCCGATGCCCAGCTCGTAAGCGAAGCCGAGCTTGGCCTGAGACCACACATGCCCCAGCTCTGACCCTTTCTCGTACCATCTGGCCGCCTCTTCCGGAGACTTCTCTACGCCGAGGCCCTTCTCGTGCATCAGGCCGATCTCCCCGGCGGACCATCCGTCGCCGCATTCGACTGCCTTCTCGTAGCACTACAGCGCGTCACCGTAGGATATCTTGACACCCTGGCCGGTCTCGTGCATGTAGCCGATGAGCCTGTGGCATTCCGCCTCTCCCTGCTCGGCGCCTCTGCGGTACCATTCCAAGGCGTCCTTGTACGACTGGGGGACCCCGCGCCCGTGCCTGTACATGTCGCCGAGGCGCAGCTGGGCGAAAGAGTCGCCTCCTTCCGCGGCTCTGAGGTACCGTTTCGAGGCCATCTCGTCGGACGCCTCGACACCGACCCCTATCTCGTACATGTATCCGAGGATCACGTCCGCGTCCAGGAATCCTATGGAGGAGCACCGCTCGTACTACTCTACGGCCGCCTCGTCGTTTTCCGGAACTGTCCATCCGGCCTTCGTCATCCTCGCAAAGCGCTTGTGCAGCGGGTTTTCCGCATCCCTCGAGAGCCAAATGGCGATGGCTGCTTCGGCCATAGGCCACCTGTGGATGACTGTCATAAGCACTGAGCATGCACCCTGATGGCGGTCTGGATACAAAGAACCCGCCGTCATCCGAAGCGTGCTCGTGAAGTCATATCGTTCCACGGCTCGGGATGAAGCGAGAATTCGAGAGCATCATCGAAATAGCGTTCGTGCAACTTGTTCTCTAGAAAATGAAGATCCTCGATTCGAGGCTCGATACTTGCGTAAATAACTGCTGCAGACAAAGGTTTCAAGAACCATAGAGTAGATTCATATCTGCTTGATGCGAGCGGACGGGCCGTGTCCCGGCAGGCTCGAATTGAGGGAGTGAACGATATGGGGATTCTCGATAAAGTCACCGATAAACTGAAAGACGTGGACGACAAAGTCGGAGACAAGCTTGACAGCGTCATTTCCGGCGAGAAGAAAGACATCAAGAAGGCAGCCGACAAGGTCGACGACGCTGTAGACGACGCCAAGGATGTCGTCAAGGACGCCAAGGACAAGGTCGACGACGCTGTCGACGAGGGAAAGGACAAGATCTCCGACGCCATCAAAGCCCTGAACCTCGACAGCCTCGACCTCGACGGGCTCCAGAACCTCGCCAAAGGCAAGGAGGCCGAGCTCGACTCCGTCGCCGCCGACATCGGAAAGAAGGTGCTCGAGAGCTCCGACAGCGGAAAATCCTTCGACCTCTCCAGCATCTCCGACCTCCTCGGCAAAGCTAAGGAGATCAAAGAGGTCATCGCCGCCATCACCAGCAAGATCGGCGCCCTGAAAGGCTGATCTCAAACTCTAAAAAAATAAAAAGGGCCTCCCGGGAGGTCAGGAATCGTCCTGTTCCCTTCCCGGAGGCCCGCCTTGTTCTGCATCGAATCGACGACGATTCGCGTTCAGCTGTACAGGTACTCCATGCTCCTGCGCTTGACCACGTCCGCGAGGCGGGGGTCGTCTTCGAGCGGCCTGGTGTACGACACCTTGATCGTCTTCCCGTCCACGGAAATGGCTCCGCCTTCGCTGTACGGCGGGATGCCGATCTGCTCGGGGATCTCCTCCCCCAGATGCAGTCCCATGGCGACGAACAGAGGGACGCAGACCATCTCGTCGACTCCTTGTGAAACGAGCTCCGCTATGGAGTCCTTGATGGTCGGCCCGCAGAACTCGTTGAACGCGAACGCCACGTGCTTGTATCCGCGCTCCTCCAGGCGCCGCGCGTTCCTTTCTACGACCGAGCGGTTCATCATGCCCGGGTCGCGGGTCCCATGGCCGAGGACGAGTATGCCCGAGTCCCTTGTCCCGCCGGCGGACATTATCCTGTCGCAGACGATATCGGTCACAGCGGGAGAGTAGTTGAACGGCCTGGCGACGAAGATCTGCACCCTTCTGCCGGAGACCAGAGCCTCTCCGAAGCGCTCGTGCGGCTGCAGACCCAGCTTGGCAGGTATCAGTTCGTTGGTCAGGGTGCCCTCGGCTACGTAATAGGGGACGGCGGCGATCCTCTCTACGCCCTTCGCGACCATCTCCTCCATCGCCTGCTGAATCGTAGGAGAGCTGACGCGGAAGAATGCGATGCCGATCTCGTAGCATGTCGAAGCCTTCAGCCTCGCAGCCTGGGCCTTGAGGATCTCTTCCAGATTGCCTTTCCTCGTGCCGTACCCTATCAGAAGTATCCCGTCTTTCATGTTGAACCACTCATACAAAACTGTTCCGACAGTCGTCCGAAACCAGTCTACTGGATGGCGTATATGATAAGTAATAAATAAATAATTATGCGTATTAATAAATAACAATAATAAATAATTGATTAGCATTATTGCCGTAATCATCTTCAGTCTCGTAAGCGTTGGTGCTGTCATGAAGGGCAGGCAGACGATACGGACCGAGAAGGACTGGGACATAGAGTCCCTCCAGTCGTTCCTCGAGCAGAGGTGGAACTCCGATATTGGCCCGGCGCCCGTAATCAAGGACATGGGGATGTCGGTCAGGTACCTCCAGCTGCCGGCAACCTACCGGTACTGCGTGATGATACAGGTTGCCAAGGGGAAGCTGGTCCTTTTCGCATATCCCACGGCATCCGGATGGTCGGAGCAGTTCGTCCAATCGATCCCTGTCCATTCTGTCGTAGGCGGATACATGAAGATCAGCAGCATCATGGACAAGAGGAAGGAGCGTACCGGCCCTGCGGAGGAGATGCTTCTGAAATACACGGAAGTAGTCAGGTCCCTGCTGGAATGTTGCGTTAATCGACTTCCTCCCTTCACCGCCGGAGACCGAGGCCCGGGAGACTTCCATTTTCAGCTCGGCCTCGCCCGAATCCCCGCACCCGGGGCATGCCCAGGCGGCGTAGGCGGTGACGCCGTCGTCGACCCAGAAGGGCGCGGGGCATCCCTCGACCCATCCGATGTCGTACACCTCGATCGCCCTCCCGCATCTCGGGCAAGGGAGCCGTCCGAGGTCGACGGCTCCGAGCACAGCTATCCTGTCTATCATCTGGTCCTCCTCCTTGGCTGGGACGGTTTTCCGGAACGCGCCTTCTCGGCCGAAGGGGCGATTCTGACCGTCTCGCTGGTCGTGAGCTCCGCGCCCCATCTCCTGTTCAGAGTCTCCCTTAAATACTCGGACAACGTCGCCCAATCGTCAGTATGCCGCTTTGGCCACTTCGGGTGAGGGGCGTCAGAACGCCGCAGGTCTTGCCTATGGCATGTGTGGCCCTGTTCCTCGCAAGGTGCGAGCGAGCAGGGTTGCCTGTGATTTCCGGACTTCACGTCA